>NZ_JBHYGG010000244.1:0-57334 GCF_051859125.1 Gemmata sp. | reverse complement strand
TGGTGGTGACATCTGACCACCGCGATGTAAGCACCTGAGGTTGCGGAAAGTGCAGGTCTTTCCTCCGAGGGGTCGTGCGTGAGGAATGCGCGCGGGTCGCTCGCTCCCAGCCATTCCTCCTCGGTCATCGCGGCACCTCCTCGCCAACCACCCCGGCTCGCCAAAGCATACTACTTCCCGATCTCCGGCTTGAAGTTGAGCGTCTTGACGAGGAACGCCCACTGGTCGGCGACCTCCTCGATGACCTTTGCCGTCGGCTTGCCGGCCCCGTGGCCGGCCTTCGTCTCGATGCGGATCAGCACCGGGGCCGGGCCGCTCTGGTTCGCCTGCAGCGCCGCCGCGAACTTAAAGCTGTGCCCCGGCACCACGCGGTCGTCGGTGTCGGCCGTGGTCACCATCGTCGCGGGGTACGCCTTCGGGCCGTTCTTCAGCAGAACGTGGTACGGGCTGAACTTGTACAGCGCGTCGAACTCGCTCTTGTTGTCCGACGAGCCGTAGTCGTCCACCCAGAACCTGCCGGCGGTGAACTTCTGGAACCGCAGCATGTCCATCACGCCCACGGCCGGCAGGCACGCGCCGAAGAGGTCCGGCCGCTGCGTCATGCACGCGCCGACGAGCAGCCCGCCGTTGCTGCCGCCCTGGATGGCAAGTTTCTTGGGACTCGTGTACTTCTCACTCACGAGGTACTCGGCGGCCGCGATGAAGTCGTCGAACACGTTCTGCTTCTGGAGCTTGGTGCCGCCGCGGTGCCAGGCGTCGCCGTACTCGCCGCCGCCCCGCAGGTTCGCCACCGCGAGCACCCCGCCCATCTCCATCCACTGGAGCCGCGACACCGAGAACCCCGGCGTCAGCGAGATGTTGAACCCGCCGTACCCGTACAGGAGCGTCGGGTTCGAGCCGTCGAGCTTCAGTCCCTTCTTGTGCGCGAGGAACATCGGCACCTTGGTGCCGTCCTTGCTCGCGTAGAAGACCTGCTTCACCTCGTAGTCGTCCGGGTTGAACTTCACCTTCGCCTGGCGGATGAGCTTGCTCTCGCCGGTCGGGACGTCGTACCGGTAGATGCGGGTCGGCGAGTCGAAGCTGCTGAACGTGTAGAACGTCTCGGTGTCGGTCCGCTTGCCGCTAAACCCGGACGCGGTGCCGATGCCGGGCAGCGCCACGTCGCGGACGAACTTGCCGTCGATCTCGTGGACCTTCACCGCGGTCTTCGCGTCCTTCAGGTAGCTGCAAATGAACCGGTTGCCGACGAGGTCGGTGCTGTCGAGCACCTCGTTCGCCTCGGGGACGATCGTCTTCCAGTCCCTCGGTTCCGGCTTCTTGGTGTCGATGGCGACGATCTGATACTTGGGGGCCTTGTAATCGGTCTGGAAGTAGAACACGCCGCCGTCGTTGCCCAGGAAGTTGAACTTGTTCTCGTGGTTGGGCACGAGGTCCACGGGCTTGCTCGCGGGGTCGGTCAGATCCTGGTACGCGACCCGCACCTTGCGGCTCGTGGTGCCGTCGCCCACCGAGATGATGAGGAACTTGCCGTCCTCGGTGACGCTCCCGCCGACGGTCCACTTCGGGTTGTCGGGCCGCTCGTAGACGAGTTTGTCGTCGGCCTGCGGGGTGCCGAGCGTGTGGTAGTAGAGCGCCTGGTTCTCGTTGAGCGACTGGAACGCGGCGTCCTTCTTGGGCTCGGGGAACCGGCTGTAGTAGAACCCCTTGCCGTCGAGGGTCCAGCTCGCGCCGCTGAACTTCACCCACTTGAGTTCGTCGGCCACGGTCTTGCCCCCGGCGACGTCGAACACCTTCCAGGTGTTCCAGTCGCTGCCGGCCTCGGCCACGCCGTAGGCGAGGAACTTGGCGTCGTCGGTCAGCGCCATGCCGGCGAGCGCGACGGTGCCGTCCTTGCTCCAGGTGTTGGGGTCGAGGAGCAGCTTCGGCTCGGCGTCCAGCGAGTCGTGAACGAACATCGCGCTCTGGTTCTGGAGCCCGTCGTTCTTGAAGAAGAAGTACCGGCCGCCCACCTTGAACGGGGCCGAGATCTTCTCGTAGTTCCACAGCTCGGTGATGCGCTTCTTGATCGCCTCGCGCTCGGGGATCGCTTCGAGGTAGGCGTTCGTGACCTTGTTCTCGGCCTCGACCCACGCGGCCACGTCCTTCGACGTGCGAACGTCGTCCTCCAGCCACCGGTACGGGTCGGCGACCCTGGTGCCGTGGTACTCGTCGGTCTGGTCGCCCTTCTTCGTGTCGGGGTACTTCAACTTCTTCTCCTCTGCCGTCACGCCGAGCAGTACGAACGCGGTCAGGGTGCAAGCGAACAGCCAGCGCATGGCGACTCCTGTCGGGGAATGTTAGCGGGAAACGGTGGTCGGTTCGCGGAGAGGGGCTCGCTCGGGTGGGGCAGGCATTCTTGCCTGCCTCCGAAGGCGCGGGCAGGCAAGAATGCCTGCCCCACCAAGGTCACTTCGCGTCCACGTCCACCTGCACGGCGGTGAGGACCTCGCGGGTGGCGTCGTTCTGGACGAACGCGACGAGCTTCAGGTTCTTCAGTGCGAGCGGGCGGTCGGGCCGCGGGAACGGCTCGTCGGCCTTGACGAAGTTGTCGAGGTACTTGTTCAGCGCCCCCCGCACCTCGGCGGGGTCGAAGGTGACCGTCTGCTCTGCGGTCTTCTTGGCGAGCGGGAACCCCTTGGTGCCGCCGGGCATCGACCGCACGACCATGTGGTGGTACCGAATGCCGTTGCCGCCGGCGTACCGCACCCGCTCTTCGGCGAGCGCGAACCGCAGCACCACCTTCTCGCCGGGCGTCTCCAGGTCCGCGACCGTGGCCTTCGCGGTGTACCCGCCCTTCTCGCCCTTCGTCACGGCCAGCGCCAGCTTCACCCCCGCGGGCTTCTCCAGCGCCGCGTCGATCGACTCGCGGATCGCCTCGTAGGTCTTGCCCGCGTTCGACGGCGGGCCGCCGCCGGCCGGTCCGAGCTTGCCCGCGACGAACACCGTCGGCGCGCCGCGGAGCTGGTCGCCGTAGAACTCCTCGCCGCGGAACGCCGAGTCGGCGTTCGTGAGCGGGTCCGGCCGCGGGATGTGCAGGTGGTACTGGAGCAGCACCACGTCGGCCGGCGGGTACGTCTTGAGGAGCCCGTCGAACGCCAGATCGACCGCGGCGCACGGCGGGCACTCGGCCCCGGTGAACACCTCGACCAGCACCCCGCGGTCCGACTTCATCTTGCGGCCAGCGAACTCGGTCGTCTTGAACGGGAACGACTTGGCGTAGTCGGCGAAGTCGCGGGCCTCGAGCTTCGCCATCTGGGCCGCGTAGGGCTTCGCGTCGTCGGGCTTGCCGGCCTTGTTGAGCGCCTGCACCACCACGTCGAGCACCTTCATGCGCGTCGCGGCATCGTCGTCGTCGGTGAGCAACCGCTCGGCCCGCTTCGCCTGTGCGACGGCGAGGTCGGCGAACCCCTCCTGGCCCGACAACAGGTTCGCGGCCTGGAGCGTGGACTCGCGCTCCCACCGCGGGCCGTAGTTTGCGGCGACCCGGTTGAGGCGGTCGAGGACCGCCCGCACCTCGTCGGCCGGCACCTTCTTGGCCCCGGCCTTCGCCAGCACCTCGCCGGCGGCCGCGAACAGGCCGGGGCCGTCGTCGATCTGCCCGAGCGCCTCGCGGGCCGCGGCGAACGGGTCGTCGAGCGCCCGGAGCTTGGTCGGGAACATGTCGGTGAGTTGCAGCGGGCCGCCCACGACCGAGATCGACCCGGAGATCTTCTTCTTGTCCTTCGAGAGCACCCCATCGAACGACAGGAACGGCTGCCCGGCGAACTCCATCGTGAACTGCACGCTATCGCCCTTCACCGCGATGCTCTTGAACTTCGGCTCGGCCCGCAGCTTCTCGGACGCGGTCAGGTAGTCGCCGACCCACTTCCCATCCTGCTCGGTGATCGCGAGCATCAGGAACAGGCTCCCCTCGCGGCCGAGCGGGACGCTCAGCTTCCAGTTGCCGCTCGGGGCGACGGGGTCGGCCGCGTGCGCCCGCGGCAGCAGCAGCGACATCAGGGCGAGCAGCACGAAGCCGGAAACGGCGCGCATGTGAGCCTCGGTTATCCGCGGGTCTGGGGGCGGTCGGCGAGCGAGTCCCGGTAACGATACACCTTCGCGACGGCCTCCGCCACCTGCCGGACGTCGGCCCGCGACAGCGCCAGCACCGGGTGGTGCAGCACGACGCAGCCGTCGTGCGCCGCGGTCGCGTTCGGGAGGTCGCCGCCCGCCCGGAACCGCGACGGCGACCGGCCGACGTGCAGCGCCTTGAACCCCGCGTCCAGCGCGACGCCTTCCGCCCGGATCGCCTTCACGAACACCTCGCGCGACAGCCCGACCGCGGCCGCGTCGTAGTGGAACCCGAGCTTGTAGAACGCGGGCGAACCGCCGTGGTCTTCTCTCACCCACGGGGACAAGCCCCGTGGCTCGACTGGCAGCGCCGCCACCAGTTCCTTGACGTTCTCGGCGCGTCGGGCATTCATCGCGGGGAGCTTCGCCAACTGCGGGCGGAGCGCGGCGGCCTGGAGTTCGCTGAGCGGAGCCCACTGCTGGAGCCCGCGGTGCAGCCACAGCTTCGCCCGCTGGTACAACTGCGGATCGGTGAACAGCAGCGCTCCGCCGCGGCCGGCCGTGAGCAACTTCGACCCCCCGAAGCTCAGCACGCCGACGTCGCCCGTTGTGCCCGTGGGCCGGCCGTCTACGGTCGCGCCGGGAGCCTGCGCCGCGTCCTCGACCACGCCGACGTTGTGCCGGTGTGCGATCTCGACGACCTCGCGAACCGCCACGAGCCCGCCGTGCAGGTGCGAGCAGATGACCGCCCGGGTTTGCGGAGTGAACGCGGCTTCGAGATTGGCCGGGTCGAGTTGCCAGGTGTCGGGGTGGACGTCAACCAGCACCGGCTTCGCGCCGAGCGAGTGGACGGTGAGGAAGTTCGACTCGTAGTCGTAGGCCGCCATGACGACCTCGTCGCCCGGCCCAACCCGCAGTGCCCGCAGCGCCGCCTCGACCGCGCATGTGCCGCTGGCGCAGGTGATCGCGTGCGGAACGCCGTGGAACGCCGCCAACTCGCTTTCCAGCGCGCAGACGTGTTCGCCGTGGTACTGACCCCACGCGCCGCTCACGACCGCCGCCGCCAGCGCAGCCCGCACGTCGTCATCAGGAAACGGCCACACCGGCGGCCCGCTCGGCCGCACCGGCGCACCACCGAGCAACGCGGGAAGGGATGGGTCAGACATGTTGGTCGGCTACGAAGTCCAAGAGGTTGATTCACTGAGTACCGTCCAGGCACCCTCTTGAATGCCCACACGAAACAAGTTCCCGAATGCTGCAAGCGAGCCCCCGTGGAACGAGCCCTCGGCGTTGCAGCAACTCTCCGATTCCCAAGCCAACTCGTGGACACACCACACGCTTCCGTACCGCAAGGTTCGTCTGTCGTAGTGAACTCCCTCACTGCCCCTTTTCGCCACCGAGACTGGTTTCGCTTCCGGATAGCCGTCAACTAAACCTGCCATGAGGTACGGGGATGGGTCATGGAAGTAATCGACTCGCAGGAATATCTCTGCGTCCCTGAGACCTTCGCCCAAGAGGCTCCGGAACACGGGTTCGCGCACGTCGTCTTCAGCTAAGCTCCGATCCGCCCAGACGACCCACTCGGCGGGAACGGTCTTCCGAAGGTAACGAACATGGTGAACGAGGCCCGGGACGCACTCACCACTCACCACAGCGGCGCGCATCGCAACCGCAGCGCGAAGGAACTCGTGCCTGTGGTCGTCCCACTCCTGCAACCAGTCCGCGTACACGAGGCGGAGCGTGTCGTCGGCTGGGTCAGCCTCAAGACCGCGCAGGAAGGCTGCTTCCTCCGAAACCAACCCCGCTGGCACATCGAACGGACGCGGCGATGCTTGCAGGGGGTTCCGGGGCTGTGCGGGGGCACTTCTTGAGCGACGGAACCAGTCGAAGATGCCCACGGCAACGCCTCCGGTGCCAGACTCAGGAGCGCCCGACCCTTCGTTCGCATCAGCCCGCACCGCTGAGCTTCTCCAGCGCCTCGCGGTACTTCGCGGCGGTCTTCGCGACGACGTCGGGCGGGAGGTGCGGGGGCGGGCTCGACTTGTCCCACGGCGTCGTTTCGAGCCAGTCGCGGACGAACTGCTTGTCGAACGACGGCGGCGACGCACCCGGCTTGTACGTCTCCTTCGGCCAGAACCGCGAGCTGTCGGGCGTCAGCACCTCGTCGATCAGGATCAGCTCGCCGGACGGCAACCGGCCCCATTCGAGCTTGGTGTCGGCGAGGATGATGCCCCGGGCCTCGGCGTGTGCGGCGGCCCGGCGGTAGACGTCGAGCGTGCGGTCGCGGAGTTCCGACGCGGTCTCGCGGCCGACCAGTTCCACCGTGCGCTCGAACGAGATGTTCTCGTCGTGCCGGCCCTCTTCCTCCTTGGTCGCGGGCGTGAAGATCGGCTCGGCGAGCTTACCGGCCTCCTGCAACCCTTCGGGCAGCGGGATGCCGCAGACGGTGCGGCTCGCCTTGTACTCCTTCCACCCCGACCCGAGGATGTACCCGCGGGCGACGCACTCGATCGGCACCACCTTGGTCTTCTTCACGAGCATCGTGCGGCCGGCGAGTTCGGGCTGGTGGAACGCCGCCGGGAGGTCTTCGAGCCGCGTGCTGACGAGGTGGTGCGGCACCTGGAGCCAGTCGAACCAGAACACGCTGAGCGCGGTGAGGATGCGGCCCTTCTCGGGGATCGGCGGCGAGAGGATGTAGTCGAACGCGCTGATGCGGTCGGTGGCGACGATGGCGAGCGCGTCGCCCAGGTCGTACACGTCGCGGACCTTCCCGCGGCGCACCGGGAACCCCGTCACGTCACTCTGCAACAGTGCGTCGGTCGGCATGTGGCACTTCCTGGCGGCCCGCGGTCACTACGATCTCAGGATACGGAACCGGGACGGCCCCACGGAGTTGTTTGGGCGGCCTGTATGTATCTGGTGGGGCAGGCATTCTTGCCTGCCTCCAGCCACCCGAGCGGCAGGCAAGAATGCCTGCCCCACCGAACAATTGCACCACACGCGATGTTCAGACACCCCGACGTACCCGATTCGCGAGTGGCCCGGTGGGACGCCCGGTGGAAGCTCGCGGCGCTCACGGTGGCGGCGTTCGGCGCGGCCGCACTCACGCAGGCCGCCACGGTCGCCGGCGCGCTCGCGCTCGGCCTGGCGCTGCTCGCACTTTCGCGGCTCCCGCTGAAGTGGGTGCGAACGCGCCTCGGCCTTCTCGCGTTCGCGGCGCTGCCGTTCCTCGTCGTGCTTCCATTCACACTCGACCCGAGCGGCAGCGGGTGGGACGTCGGGCCGGTGCGCGTGTCGGAACGCGGGCTCGTCGCGGGTGCGGTCGTGTTCGGGCGGTGCCTCGCGGTCGGGTGCTTCGCCCTCGTCGTCATCGGCACCGCCCCGCCGCACCGCACCCTCGCGGCCGCCCACCGGTTGAAGGTGCCCGGTGTGCTCGTGCTGCTCACCGGCCTCGCGTACCGGTATGCGTTCCTCCTGGGCGACGAGTTGCGGCGCGTGCGGGTCGCGCTCCGCACCCGCGGGTTCCGCATGACGCCGGACCGCCACGGCTACCACACCACGGGCAACGTCGTCGGGGCGGTGCTCGTCCGCGGGGCCGACCGCGCCGACCGCGTGACCGAGGCGATGCGGTGCCGCGGGTTCGACGGCACGTTCCACTCGGCCAGCGCGTTCCGCACCGCAGCGGCCGATATCATCTCCTTTGCGACAGTGGTCGCCACCATTGTTGTGCTCGTCCTCATCGACCGCACGGTTCTCTCTTGACCGACACCCCTGCCCTCCGCGTTTCCAACCTGTGCCACCGCTACGCGGACGGCCGCACCGCGCTCGACGGGCTCTCGTTCTCGGTGGCCGCGGGCGAGTGCATCGCGATCGTCGGCCCGAACGGGGCCGGGAAGACGACGCTGTTCCTGCGGCTGTGCGGGGTGCTGAGCGGGAAGCCCGGCGAGGCGAGCGTTCGCGGGCTCGACCCCTCGGACCAGACGCACCGCAAGAAGCTCCCCGAGTCGATCGGCATCGTGTTCCAGAACCCGGACGACCAGCTCTTCAGCCCGACCGTGCTCGAAGACGTGTGCTTCGGCCCGCTCAACCTCGGCCTGTCGGTCGAGGAGGCGAAGTCGCGTGCCGCGGAAGCACTCTCCGCGGTCGGTCTGCCCCCCGAGGCCGGCGAGCGGGTGCCGTTCAAGCTCTCGGGCGGCGACAAGCGGCGGGCGGCGCTGGCCGGCGTGCTGGCGATGCGGCCGGCGGTGCTGCTGCTCGATGAGCCGAGCGCGTTCCTCGACCCCCGCGGCCGCCGCGACCTCATCGAGTTGATCCGCCGCCTCCCGGGCACGAAACTGATCGCGACGCACGACCTCGACCTCGCGCTCGACGTGTGTTCGCGGGCGCTCGTCCTCGACGGCGGTCGTCTGGCGGCCGACGGACCCGTCGCCGAGTTGCTCGCGAACCCCGAACTCATGGACCGGCACGGGTTGGAGGTGCCGCACCGGCTGCGGTGATCCCACGGTTCCTCCGGTTAAACTTCAGTCGCCAACCTCGTGATCATCGCTCTCCGATTCTCCAGATCTTCATATATAATCTTTCGAGCATCTAACAAAAATCCCAGTAGCAAAACGGATCGTAATGAGTTCTCTTCTGTCGGATAATCCACATGCAAACCGTGGAGAACTCCGTGCCGGTTTAAGAAACCAGTGGGCCTATTCGTTGGGTCTGTTAAGCTCCAGTCATGGGTCAACGGAGAGAGCATTCGTCCATAAATTGAGTCAGCATCACAAAGGCTCCCCCCTTCGGAGAGTTCGAAAACTCTCAGCAGAGCTGCGAGGCTTCGTTTCCGATCCGGTTTATCGAACGTGCCTTTCCAACCAGTTTTTAGAACCTCTCTCCCGATGCCGTCAGCTTGCGCCAGCAGAGTCGGGACGCTCAATGTGTACTTGCCAGCCGAATGAGCCGAGAACGCATCTTCAATAATCAAGGCCCGTGAAGCAAAATGTCGTAGTAGGTCGCATTTTATTCGATCCAACTGGCTGCGAGCAAATTCAGCCATCAACGCATCAACTTCGTCCATCCGGCCGAGTTCAAAAAGCCCGTGCAACGCCAACATCAGACTATCAGTAAAGTAGTAACTGTGATACCAGCCACGACCTAGGAGGCGCGAGATTAGCTCTGGTTGAATTTCATGTGCGGCACGAGCCAACTGCATCCATTGATCGATGATGGCACGGATGGGTTCCATCCGTCGCTCTTGTTCGCGTTGGAATTCTGCGACAGTTTGGCCAAGGGAAGAGAAAAGTGACCGGAGACGCGACGTGAAATCGACATCGTGGTCTTCGGACGCGTGGGGAGCGGCGGGTACCCCCGCCGTGACCTTCTCGCTGGGCAACTCGGGCGACATCATCACCTCCGAAATACTCGGGGCCGCGTCAGATAGAGTGCCTCGACGGACAGAAGGTTCGCAACGCGAAGCAAGTTCTGACGTGCCTCGCCCCCATCCCAAGCAATATACTCGATATTGAACCGTCAACATCCCCCGGCTGTCACCCGATGTCGTCCTCGCTTTTGACCGCACCGCCGCTGAACCCGATCCACGAGCCGTTCCCGGTCGGCCGCATCTTGCGCCCCGCCGGGCCGGAGCCGAAGCGCGGCCACAAGGTGATCGCCGTTCTTCCTGCGTACAACGCCGCGACCACGCTCGCCGCGACGCTCGCCGGGTTCCCGCCCGGGTGCGTTGATGAGATCCTGCTCGTCGATGACGGCAGCAAAGACAACACCGTTCAGCTCGCCCGCGACATGGGCCTGACGGTCATCGTTCACGAGAAGAACACGGGCTACGGCGGCAACCAGAAGACGTGTTACAAGTACTGCCTCGACCACGGGGCCGACGTGGTGGTGATGATCCACCCGGACTACCAGTACGACTCGCGCGTCATTCCGCACGCGGTCGGCATCATCGAGCTGGGCATCTGCGACGTGGTACTCGGCAACCGCGTGCGGAGCCGTGAAGAGGCGATGGGGTGCGGGATGCCGTGGTGGAAGTACGTCAGCAACCGCGGGCTGACGGCGTTCGAGAACCTCGCGCTTGGCCAGAACCTCGGCGAGTTCCACAGCGGGTTCCGGGTGTACCGGCGGAAGGTACTGGAAACGATCCCGTTCGAGCGGAACTCGAACGACTTCGTCTTCGACACGCAGTTCCTGGTGCAGGCGGTCCACTTCGGGTTCCGCCTCGGCGACGTGCCGGTGCCGGTGCGGTACTTCGACGAGGCGAGCCAGATCAACTTCCGCCGCAGCACGAAGTACGGCCTGGAAACGCTCAAGGCGGTGGGCCAGTACTGGCTCCACCGCCTCGGCGTGCGGACCAACGACCTGTTCAGGCCGAAGTCGCCGTGACAGCCCGGCTCTTGGTGCGGCCGCGAGCCACCGGCGCGACGCCGGTCTGCGGCTCGGCACCCCACGGGCCGACGGCCGGGAGCGGGGCGCGGTTCGCCTCGACGAATCCCTTGCGGGCCTTCGCCGAGAACAGCACCTTCTTGGTGTAGTGCTTGCGGATGGCCGACAGCGACCGGTCGAACAGGTCGGCGTTGCGCTCGCGGAACGCCTCGTACTTCTCCCCCGCCCCCAGCCGCCCTGCGATCACCCGCACGAACGCGACGGTGATGGTGTCGTGGTACCCCGGCGGGTTCTGGGCATCGACCGGCCGGCACGGCGCGGCTCCGGCCGACGCGAACGCCTGGTTCAGCCGCCGGATGCCGCCGCGGACCTTCTCCAGCGCGTCGGCGACGGGGTACTTGCTCAGGTACAGCCACGCGACCCGCACGTGGGCGTCGTGCGTCCAGTGGCTGCGTTCCAGCGTCGCCGACTCGAACGCGCTCAGGAACTCCTTGTCGGTCATCGCTCGGCTCCTCGGGGGTTATTGGGTGAGGAGGAATGTACCCGCCCCGAGGTTCGCGCCCGATGTCGGTTGCGGGGGATTTCCCGGGCTGGGGTGTTAATTTGGGCGTGGGGCGCGGCGTCACCCGGCCTATACTCTTCACCACCGGGTGGGCTTCCGCCGCGACGCTCGCAGACATTCGCAATTATCTCGGACCGTGATCGGTGACGATTCGAGCAACGGCTGGGACGTGATGCTGGCCAACTTCGGTCAGAGTTAAGTGGTGGAAGAAATGTGATCGAGTTCGCGATCTACAACGCAACGCGAGTCGGCCAGGGCACGACTGTGTTCTGCGGCTACTGCGGTCCCACAGCCATCCGCGTGGGCGAGATTTTCACGACGTTCTGCTGGAAACAGATCGAGCGGGATGATGGAACGGGGGAACTGGTTACCCTTGACGCCGGCACCAGCGGACCGGTCGCGCTCCGGGTGGAAGAGATTGGATACTACGGCAGCACGACCGAGTTCCTGCCCCCAGGTCACTCGGCTGCCCTGCGATTGCTGGGAACGGGGTTGGAATTTCTCCAGCAGATAGACTTCGAGGCCGAGAGGAACACAGGTCGGTGGTGGTCGCTCCGCGGCGGTTCGGATACCGAATCGGGCACCCGCACACCCGCAAACTCAGCTGACCTTCGCCAACCGGTCAGTTAAAGAACCATGATCTTGAGCCGTCTTGCTCACGCCGCACGCTTTGTGGTGACGGGCGCGTCGGCCAGGTTGCGGGACTCGCGGACGGCGTAGGGGCGCTTGCCCTGGCTCTCGAAGTAGACGCGCGTGAGTACTTCGCCCATCAGTCCCAGCGACACGAACTGCACACCCATCAGGCTCGCCACCGCACCGAGCAGGAACAGCGGGTTCGCCGTCATGCCGGGGCCGGACGTGTACTTCATCACCACCGACGCCGACACGCCCGCGAACCCGAGGAACAGGCACACCAAGCCGAACAGCCCGAACAGGTGCATCGGCCGCGTCTGGTAGCTCCCCTGGAACTTCACCGTCATCAGGTCGAGGACGACGCGCACGGTGCGCGTGAGGTTGTACTTCGACGCGCCGGCCGAGCGGGCGTGGTGCCGCACGGGAACCTGCGTGACCCGTGCGCCCTGTTGGAGCACCAGCGCCGTGATGAACCGGTGCATCTCACCGTAGAGCAGCAACCCGTCGGCCACGTCGCGGCGCATCACCCGCATCGCGCAGCCGAAGTCCTTGAACGGGATGCCGAGCACCTTGCGGATCAGCCAGTTCGCGCACAGGCTCGGCACCTTACGCAGTAACACCTTGTCCTGCCGGTTCAGGCGCTGGCCGAGTACCGCGTCGAACCCCGCGTCGAGCTTGGCGACCATCACCGGGATGTCGGCCGGATCGTTCTGGAGGTCGCCGTCCATCGTCGCGATCACGTCGCCGGCGGCGGCGTCGAGGCCGGCCTGCGTCGCGGCGCTCTGGCCGAAGTTCCGCCGCAACCGCACCACCTTCACCCGCGGCTCCTCGGCCGCGACCGCTTCCAGTTCGGCGAAGGTGCCGTCGGAACTGCCGTCGTCAACGAGCACGAGTTCCCACGGGCCGGCGGCCGCCAGCGCGCCGCGGACCCGCTCGACCAGCGGCCGCACGTTGTCTCGCTCGTCCTTCAGCGGCACGACGACAGAGAGGAGCTTCATGGCTGTCTCGGTGAGGGTCAGGCCGCGGTGAGGGTCGCCATCAGCGCCTCGGAGCCGTACTGCGCGAACGCGGTGTCGAGCAGGTCGATGGGCTGCGCGTCGATGAGGTCGGCGTTGAGCGTGTACGCCCCGGGCTTCACCGGCGGGAACCCGGCGACGAGGTCGATGGCTTCGCCCGGTGCGACGGTGCGGGCCAGGAACCCGGCCTTGCCGCGGTACGCGAGCGCACCGGTGGAGTCGTGGAGCGAGTACGTGAGGTGGACGCCGCCGCTGCCGCCGGTCGCGAACTTCCACGACTGCTCGGACAGGTTCTTGGCTCGAACTGTGATCGCGAACCCGACGCCGACCGGTACGGCCGTCGAGCCGATCACCGACAGCCCGGCGCGGAACGGACCCGGGCAGTATTCGGTAGTGGCCCACGTGCGGAACCGGTCGGGCGAGTGTGCCTCGCCGGTCGCCGCGAGCTTCGCTTCGTATGCGTCGAAGAACTCGTCGAGGACGCCCGTGCGGCCGACCGCCGCGACGTGGCCGTACCGCGGGTGGAGCTGCCGCCGGGCCGCGTCGATGCCGCCGCCGGTGAGCAGCAGCACCGCCATGCCGCACGCCAGGCCGGTGCGGTCGGACCCGCGGGCGCAGTGGATCAGGACCGGGTACTCGGCCTTGTCGAACACCTCGACGAGGCGGACGATTTCCGGGGCCGGCGGGTACCGCTTCGCGGAGAACGTGAGGTCCTCCTGGCAGATCTGCCGGGCGTTCGTGGCCCGCGCGTCGGCCAGGTACCAGTCCATGTGCGGGCAGCACCCCCGCAGGTTCATGACGGTGCGGATCTTCTTCTCGGCGATCACCCGCTCCAGCTTCGGCTGCTGGAGCTGTGCCGACCGGTACACCTTCCCGGGGATGACGGTGTGCTCGTTGCTGCCGAACAGCACCCGGGCCGCCTCGGCCGAGGTGGCGAGTACGACGCCCGCCCCGGCGAGCTTGAACAGCCCGCGGCGCGTGACGCGGCGGCTGGGTGCGGGGGGCGGGACCGGTGGTGGCGTGTCGGGTGCGTCCATGCGGGTGGAGAACATGCCACAACCGGGCGGCCGGGGCAAGCCCGGAAACGGAGCGGCCCAACGTAGGCGACGCGCTCCGCGAGTCGCACCCCGGCGCAACGACCGTGAGCCGCGGACCGCCTCCGGTGTCACTCGCGGAGCGAGTGACCTACCCTGGATAACCTGGAAACGGAGCGGCCCACCCGCGGGGGGAGCGGGTGGGCCGATCGGGGTCTCCCGGCACGGGGAAGTGCCGGGGGGGAATTACTTGTCGCCGAACTTGAGCTTGGGCTCGGTGTCGGAGCCGGTCGGCTTCTTGAGGTCGACCTTCTCCTTCTCCTTGTCCTTCGGCTCCTTCGGGAGGTCGACGACCGGGAACACCGGGTACGGGGTCGTGACCGGCGGGATCGGGTAGTCGGCCGGGTTGTAAGCGCAGTCGCTCTTCCCGGCGATGTGTTGGCAGCCGAACCCGGCGGCCAGGCCACCGAGCACGGCGATCAGTGCGAGCTTGCGGCGCATGACCGATACCATCCGTGGCTTGAGAGTGTGAAGTCCCGAGTCCGCCGCCGGGGGTGCGGGCGCGCGAAGCGGTCCGCAGACCCCGGCGGCGGCGCGGGGTGAACGCACCGGCGACCGGTGAGGGCCGCGGTGGGCCGGGCGGGATCGGCTCCTGCCTATTCCCTCCCGACGCCTCATTTATCGTCCGCCCGGGTTCGCCGGGTTCACTTGTTTTCCGGGACCGCGCGGATTGCGGCGCGCGTGAGAGATGTGCGGCTCACCCGGCCCGGAGCTTGCGGCCCGTTGGCGGCTTCGGGTCGCACGGCGGCAGCTCGACGCCGTCGATGAACCGCTTCGCGTCCGGCAGCGCGTCGAGGAACACCCGGCCGTACGGCTTGGTCAGCACCCGCGGGTCGAACAGCACCACGATGCCCGTGTCGGTCGCGGTGCGGATCAGCCGCCCGAACCCCTGCTTCAGCTTGATGACCGCCTGCGGCACCTGGTAGTCCATGAACGGGTTCCCGCCGTCGGCCTGGATCGCCTCGAGCCGCGCCTCGGTCAGCGGCCGGTCGGGCACCGCGAACGGCAGCTTCGTGATGATGACGTTCGACAGCGCCTCGCCCCGCACGTCCACCCCCTGCCAGAAGCTGTCCACGCCGAACAGCACCCCCTTCTTCGCCTCGCGGAACTGCTCCAGCAGCTTCGCCGCGGGGAGCCCCGTGCCCTGGGCGAAGAGGGTGTACCCGTTGCGGCCGAGGAACCCGCCGAGCTTGTCCACCGCACGGTTCAGGAACCCGTAGCTGGTGAACAGCACGAACGCCCGGCCCTGCGTCTTCGCGACGTACTCGGGGAGCCGCGCCAGCACCTCTTCCTCGTACCGGGCCGCCTGTGCCGACGGGTCGGGCATCGTCTTGAACAGGTGCAGTTCGGCCTGCTTCGCGTAGTCGAACGGGCTGCCGAGTTGCTTGGTGTCGGCGTCCTCGAGCCCGAGCCGCTGCTGGAACAGCTTGAACCCGGACTCGTCGCCCGCGGCCGAGAGCGTCGCCGACGTCAGGATCACCGACGGCACCTGGTCGTAGAGCTGCTGCTTGAGCGCCGCGCCCACCTCGATCGGGGCGCTCGCCAGCGCCACCCGCGGCACCCGGCCGGGCTTCACCTCGACCCAGTACACCTGCCCCGCAAGGCCCTGGCCGAGCCACTCCCGGACCGACTTCGCCATGCCGAGCAGCCGGTCGCCGCGGCTCGTGAGTTCGAGCCGCTCCTCCTCGGCATCGCGGCCCTTCGCGAGTTCGTGGAGCTGGCTCGCGAGCTTCTTCAATTCTTCCGAGAGGTGGTCGGGAACGACGCCTTCCTCGCGGACGCGGCCGGTCCCCCGCGGCTGCGAGAGGTGCCACTGGTACACCGCCAGGAAGAACTTCTCGGACGCCTGCCGGGTCGCTTCGAGCTGCGCGACCGCGTCGCCATCGCCGAGCGTCGCGAGGATCCCCTTCTGCGTCCGCGGCGCGAGCAGTTGGTTCAGGACGTACTCGACGCCGCCCTGCGACACCGCGATCCCGAGGTAGTCGGCGGCCACGTCTTCGAGCGTGTGCGCCTCGTCGAAGACGACCGCGTTGTAGTCCGGGAGGAGCCCGCCGCCGGACCGCCGCAGCGCGAGGTCGGCGAAGAACAGTGCGTGGTTCACGACGAGGACGTTCGCGCCGAACACCCGCTTGCGGGCCTGGAAGTAGAAGCAGTCGGAGTGGTGCGGGCACTTGCGGCCGAGGCAGTTCGAGCTGTCGCTCTGCACCAGGTCCCACACCGGCTCGTACGGCTGCACCGGCAGGTCCGACTTGCTCCCGTCGGTCGTCTGCCGCGACCACCGGCCGATCTGGACGAGCTGGTCGACGGCGGCGTGCGACTCGAGGAGCGAGGTCGCCCGCGCCTGCGCCGCCCGGAGCCGGCGGAGGCTCAGGTAGTTCCCGCGGCCCTTCACGAGCACCGGGCGGATGTCGCCGGGCATCACCGACTGGAGGAACGGGAGGTCCTTGCGGACGAGCTGCTCTTGCAGGCCGATCGTGTGCGTCGAGACGACGACCTTGAAGTCCTTCTTGCTGGTGACGGCCTGGATCGCGGGGACGAGGTACGCGAACGACTTGCCGACCCCGGTGCCGGCCTCGACGAGCAGCTTCCGCTTGCGCGCGAGCGCGTCGGCGACCGCGTCGGCCATGTCGAGCTGCTGCGGGCGGGACTCGAACCCGGGCCACTTCTTCGAGACGAGCCCGTCCGGGCCGAGGATTTTTCGCGTGTCCATGCGTGGATTGTTGGCGCGCCGGGTGCCGCGAGACAAGGCCGGTTGCGTCGCGACCGCCAGGGACGGGGCCGATCCGTGCCGCGAGCGAACACCCCCGCCACCCGGGCGATCACAACCCCAGCACGAGCATCGCTCCGACCAGGGCCATCGCGCCAACGACCACGATTCCAGCGACCGCGACGACCTTGACCGCGTTCCGGCAGGAATCGGCCAACAAGCGCTCGGAGACCGATGGAACTGAACCGGGCACGACCACCCACGCGTAGGAGCCGGCCGGAAGCGCGTGCGTGTAATCCGGCGCGATCGCGGTCACCGAGCCGTCGGCTTCGGGCCGGAACCCGACACGCTCGCCCCTCCGAAAGCGGTGGTCGCCGAAGGTGCCCCGCGGTCCGTTCTCGTCCCGGGAAACAAGCGAGTACCTGGCGTCACACGTCACCTTCCCGCTGACCGATGGCGAACCCGGATGGTACTCCGACACCGGGCCGTTCGGCACCGTGCTGACGCACCCAGTCAGGGATGAGGCCAGGGCGAGCGCGAGGATCGGGCGACGAGTCGGCATTTGCAACACTCACCGGGGAGCCAGGGACAGCGCGATCACAGGTAGCCGCCACTCGAACTCGCGAACGCAATTACGACCAAGACCGGGATGATGGCCAAGGCACCGACGCACACGACGCCGGCGACCTTGGCCGCCGTGAGGGCGTGTCTGCGGGCGTCGCACCGCAGCAGGTCTCGCTCTGTCGGTGCCGACGCGGCCACCACTTCCCACGCATACGAACCGGCCGGAAGCGTGAGCGAGTAGCCCGGTGCGACCGCGGTTACCGAGCCGTCGGTCTCCACCCGGAACCCGACCCGGTCGCCCCTCCGGAGGTGGTGCTCGCCGAACGCATCCCGCGGTCCGTTCTCGTCGCGGGCCACGAGGGCGTAGTTGGCGTCGCACGGCACCTTCCCGCTGACTGGTTGTGCGCCGGGGCTGTAGAGGGCAATCGGGCCGTTGGGGGGCGCGCTCACGCACCCGGTCAGTGCCGAGGCGAGGGCGAGCGCCAGGAGCGGGCGGCGGACCGGCATGGGCAACACCTACTGGTGGGTTGCTCGCGACCATACCGACCCGTGCGAATCACACAAGCTCGGATGAGGCTCGAAGCGTGGCCGGCCGATCGCTCGCGGAGTTTCGAGTTCAAAGTTCAATGTTCAACGGCAAAAACCCCGGCCCCGCACCTGTGGCGGAACCGGGGCCGTGGTCTTCAATTTTGAGCGTTGAACTCGAAGCGTCGAGCGTGAACAGGGCTCACCAGAACTTCACGCGCCAGTAGTCCTGCGGGGCGGAGTTGCGGCCGATGTACCAGTGGCCGTCGTCCCATTCGAGGGTCACCTTCCGCCAGCCGAGCGGGACCTTCGGGAACGGATAGTACGGGCCGATGAACGGGAAGGCGTTGTACGGGTACGCGGTCGGGTACCCGACGCGGCTGATGTTGTTGTACGGGGCGTAGGTCGGCCACGCGTGCGGGGGCAGGTTCGGGGCCTGCATGTCCGGCGAGAACTGGCCGGGGACGCCGAGCGGCACCGGCTCGACGATCGGCCCGTATCCCGGGGGGCCGCCCTGCGGGGCCAGCGGGAGCGGGGCGACCGGGGCCGGGACGGCGGCGTCCTGGACCTGGACCACCTCGCCCGCGACGCGGACGCCGTTGCGGACCAGGACCACGCCCTTGACGCCCTGCACGGCCCGCAGGATCTCGGCCCGCTGGGCCGCGTCCTTCGCGGTGCCGGTCAGGGTGACCGCGCCGTCCTGGGCCGAGATGCTGAGGTCGGCACCGTCGACCGCGTTGGTCGCCCGGAGGCGGCCCGCGACGTCGTCGGCGAGGTGTTGGTTGGGGTTGGCGACCGTCGCGGGGAGCGCCGCCGGCTGGTCGGCGTGGACGGAGCCTTGGAACCAGATGCCCGCGGCAGCGGCGAGCGGGAACAGGGCACGCACTTTCACGACAAACCTCCTTGTTCGATGAGAATGTGCGCCATTCGTTGAACGCGACGAATCATGCCCCCGGAACCCGAGCCCGGCAAATAAACCGCGGCACAAAGAGGTGCCCCGCGACGGGCCCCGCCCCGCACGACACTCGCATTCCCGGCGACACGCCCAACCCGGTGAACCCGAGCGGGTGCGTGGTCGGATCGGGACCGTCGCGCCAGATCCCCTCAAGTCGCGTGGTTAACCACGTTCAGTCGCACGATCTGGTGACTTTTCATTTGGTCCCGGACGGATCGGCGGTAAACTCTACAGTCCACTCACGCTGAGCGAGGTACGCCCGGAGGACACCCTCTCATTCCGCGCGGTGACGCCCTCTCCCCCCTTGATGACCCGTACTGCGGAGCAGAACGATGTCAAAGGCTACGCGACCGACCACAATGGACCGCCCGCACTCGTTCGTTCCCGACTGCCCGGCGACCGCCGCGCCCCGCCCCGACGAGATGGAGGCGCTGATCCAGCGCGGCCTCCGACTCGAAGCGCACGCGCCGGGCCGCGCGTGCCCGCCCCGCCCCGCCGCCGCCGCCGGGCCGGTCCTCCCTGAGGGCGACGCCGGCCGCGAGTTCGACGCCGACGGGTGCTGGTGGTGACCCCCGTCCCCGGCCGCTGAAAGCGCGGCACATTCGTTGCGGTATCCCGGGTGCGGCAGCCCCCGCCGCGCACCGGGAACCACATGCACACGCCGCTTCTCTTCGAGCCCCTCGCCCTCCGCGGCGTGACCCTCCGGAACCGCATCGGCGTGTCGCCGATGTGCCAGTACAGCGTGCCCGACGGCACCGTCGGCGACTGGCACCTCGTCCACCTCGGCTCGCGGGCCGTCGGCGGGGCCGGGCTGGTGATGGCCGAGGCTACCGCGGTCTCGGCCGAGGGCCGCATCTCCCCCGGCGACACCGGCATCTGGAAGACCGAGCACGTCACCGCGTGGAAGCCGATCGTGAAATTCATCGCGGACCAGGGCGCGGTGCCGGGCGTCCAACTCGCGCACGCCGGGTGGAAGGGCTCGACGGCCGCCCCGTGGGCCGGCGGCAAGGCGGTCGCACCGGCCGACGGCGGGTGGCAGCCGGTCGGCGTCGGCGGGGTGCCGTTCACCGACGGCTACCCGGTCCCGCGGCAGCTTTCCCTTTCCGACATCGACAACGTCTGCGAGCAGTGGAAGGCGGCCGCGACGCGGGCCGTCGAAGCCGGGTTCAAGCTGATCGAGATCCACGGCGCGCACGGCTACCTGCTCCACACCTTCCTCACGCCGCTCGCGAACAAGCGGACCGACGAGTACGGCGGGTCGTTCGAGAACCGCACCCGGCTCGTCCTCCGCATCGCCCGCGACCTGCGTGCGTTGCTCCCCGCCGACTTTCCCATCCTGGCGCGGCTGTCCTGCACCGACTGGGTGCCGGGCGGATGGACCATCGAGGAGTCGGTGCGGCTGTCGGTCCTACTCCGCGAGGCCGGCATCGACCTGATTGATTGCAGCTCGGGCGCGGCGTCGCCGCTCCAGAAGATTCCCGTGGGGCCGGGCTACCAGACCGCGTTCGCCGAACGCATTCGGCGCGAGGCGAAGGTCCCGACGGCCGCGGTCGGCATGATTACCGAGGCGCACCAGGCCGAGACGATCCTCCGCACGGGCCAGGCCGATATGGTGCTGCTCGCCCGCGAGATCCTCCGCGACCCGTACTGGCCGGCGCACGCCGCACGCGCGCTGGGCTGGACCGCCGAGGGCTTCACCCCGAAGCAGTACGGCCGCGCGTGGTGACGGTCCAACAGGGCGAACCCTGAGCGCCAGCGAGGGGGTGAAGCGCACCCCCTCGCTGGCGCTCAGGGTTCGCCCAACACGACAGCACCCCGGCTTGCGGTTGCATTTCCCGGCCCCCCGCGGTATCTCTCCCGCTCTGACGCACACCTTCCCGGCACAAGGACGTGCCCATGACCCCGGCCCCGACGCCGTTCAACGCCCGTTCCTACGCCAGCCGCGTGCTCCGCGCCGAGGCGTCGTCGCTGGCCGTCGTCGCCGACCGGCTCGACGACAGCTTCGACGCCGTCGTCGCGATGCTGTTCCGGTGCCGCGGGCGGGTCGCGGTCGTCGGCGTCGGCAAGTCGGCCGACGTCGGCCAGAAGATCACCGGGACCCTGAACTCGACCGGCACCCGGGCGTACACCCTCGACGCCACCCGCGCCATCCACGGCGACCTCGGGATGGTCCACCCGGACGACGTCGCCCTGCTCCTGTCCCACAGCGGCGAGTCGGACGAACTGGTGCGACTGCTGCCGTCGCTCCGGCGGCTCTCGGCCGGCCTCGCGGCCATCTCGGGCAACGCGAAGGGCACCGTCGCCCGCACCGCCGACGCCGCCATCGTCTACGGCCAGATCACCGAGGTGTGCCCGCTCGCCCTCGCGCCGAGCACCAGCACCACGGTGATGATGGCGCTGGGCGACGCGCTCGCGTTCTCGCTCCTCGAACAGCGGCAGTTCACGCCCGAGCAGTTCGCCCGGTTCCACCCCGGCGGGAGCCTCGGCCGCCGGCTCGCGAACGTCTCCGACTGGATGCGGCACGGCCCCGAGTTGCGGATCGCCCCGGACGCCGACACGGTCCGCACCGTGTTCGCCCGGGTGCGCCACACCGGCCGCCGGACCGGCGCGATCATCCTCACCGACGCGACCGGCCGCCTCACCGGCCTGTTCACCGACAGCGACCTCGCCCGGCTGTTCGAGGCCCGCCAGGACGCGGCGCTGGATTCGCCGATCGGGCACGTTATGACGCGGAACCCGGTGGTGATCGGGCCGGACGCGAAGCTCGGAGAGGCGCTCGACCTGCTGCGGAGCCGAAAGATCAGCGAGTTGCCGGTGGCGGACGCCGACGGCCGCCCGGTCGGCATGCTCGACATAACCGACCTGATCGGTCTCGAACCCGCGGCCGCCGGGGCCGAAACCCGCCCGGCGCTTCGGCTGGTGGACCGCATGACCGCATAGGGTGGATAGGCACAGGTGGGGCAGGCATTCTTGCCTGCCAGGCCTCACGAGGCAGGCAAGAATGCCTGCCCCACCAATGAGGACGCGGGCTCCAGGTAACACGATGACCGACCTTGCCGAGCGCGCCGCGAAGATCGAACTGCTCCTGCTCGACGTGGACGGCGTCCTCACCGACGGGAGCATCGTCTACACCGACGAGGGCGCGGAACTCAAGCGGTTCCACGTCCGCGACGGGTCCGGGTTGAAGTTGTGGCACGGCCTCGGTAAGCGGTCGGCCATCGTGTCGGGGCGGCGGTCGAAGGCGGTCGAGCGGCGGGCCGCGGAACTCGGCGTCGCGCCGGTGCTCCAGGGCCGGGACGACAAGGTCTCGGCCCTCGACGCGGTCCTCGCCGCGACCGGCCTGCGGGCGGACCAGGTGTGCGCGATCGGCGACGACCTCCCGGACGTGCCCGTCGCGCGGCGGGTCGGGCTCGCGGTCGCGGTGGCCGACGGGTGCCCCGAGTTGCGGGCGGTCGCCCACCACGTGACGGCCGTTCCCGGCGGCCGCGGGGCGGTCCGCGACCTGATCGAGTGGCTGCTGAAACTGCGTGGCGAGTGGGACACGGTGGTCGGCCGGTACGCCGGCTGACGGAGGCCGAGGCGGTATGACTCCGCGGCGAATCCTGATGCTGGTCGGCGGGTTCGCTGCGTTCGCGGCGGCGTACGTCGTTTACGCCCAGGCCTACGGCTGGCTCGACGGCCTGCCGCTGCTCCCCGAGCGGATGCTGGCCGCGTCGAAGGACCCGACGTGCGTCCCCCCCGTCCGGCTCACGTCCCCGACGATCGAACTCATCAAGGTCGCGTTCGGGGAGAAGTGCCCCGAGGCCGAGTCCGCCCACTACCCGACCCAGCTCCGGTTCCTCCAGGGCGACACCACCATCGTGTTCGCCGCGGGGAGCCCGCCGAGCAACCCGAACTCGAACCGGGTCACCCTCTCCCCGTTCAGCATCGCGATGTTCGGCAAGCCGCGGCCCGAGCACCTCCGCGCCCCGGGCGAGGTCACCGAGATCAGCACCATCCACGCCGACCGGGCGGTGCTCGAGTTCGACCGCGTGGTGCAGTCGGCGACCGAGATGAACAGCGCCAAGCTCGTGCGGCTCGAACTCATCAGCGACCCCGAGCAGGCCGTGCCGGACGCGTACCAGCGGGCCGGGAAGGTCCACGTCACGAACAACCAGCGGTCCGCCGACCCGAACCGGCGGCTCGTGCTCAGGACCGTCGGCCCGATGTTCTACCGCGACCCGAAGGTGCCGCCCGGCGCGCCCCCGGCCACCGGCCCGGACATCTGGACCGACGCGGCCGTCGAGATCGTGGACCGGAGCAACCTCCCGCGGCAGCCCGGCGAGCCCGCGGCGTCGGCCCCGGCCACGGCCGAGGAGGTGCGGACCCCCGCCGCGGTCGCCGCGGTCCTCGGCGGCAAGCGGCTCCCGCCCCCGACCGTCACCGCCGTCGGGCTCCGAGTGTACCTCGAACCGCCGAACCAGCCCGGGAAGCCGGCCCCGAAGAAGCAACCCAACGCCGGGTCCGCCGGGTTCGGCGGCGTGCAGCGGGTCGAGTTCCTCGAAAAGGTGGTGATGAACCTGTGGGTCGGCGGCGGCGGGCAGGGGTTCGCTGCGGGGCCGGACGCCAAGCCGGGCGCGACCGCCGAGCCCCCTGCGGGCCTGGCGGCGGTCGGCGGCGGGCTGTTCCACGGCGCGCAGGCCACTCGCGGGCTCAACCGCGACCTGCTCCAGGTCGAGACCCGCGGGCCGTTCGTGTACGACGCCGAGAAGAACCTCGCCCGGTTCGACGTGCTCCCGCTCGCCGACCCGAACCTGCCCAACGACGTGCAGGTGTCGAAGGTCCCGCCCCGGGCCGGCACGCAGACACTGTTCAGCCAGGTGCTCGAACTCGAGTTCAACGGCAACCCGACCGGGAACGCGGCCCCGGACCCGGCGGCCCCCGCCAGGCCCGCGGCGAAGCCGGGCGAGGCGGCCCCGGGCGGCGCGAAGTTCAAGAAGCTCCACGCCTGGACGTACACCGCCGGCCGGTTCCTCACCGTGTCGTCCGACGGCGACCAGCTCGAGGCCTACGGGCAGGACCTCGTGTTCGACTCGACCGCGTCGCGGACGCAACTCACCGGCACGCCACTGTACGCGGTCCAGCAGCGGAACGTGCTCACCGCCGGCGGCCCGAAGCAGCCGGCCGTGCTCGTCATCGACCAGCCGCCGAACCCGGACGGCACCCCCGCCGACGTGCCGCGGAAGATGCAGGCCACGGTCCTCGGCCCGGGGTCGATCGAGTTGTACGACGCCGCGACCAACGCCACCTCGGTCAAGGCGACGTGGCTCACCTCGATGGTCCAGTCCCGCGAGGCCACCGACGGCCGCGAGATCGAACTGTACACGTTCAACGACGGGGCCAAGTTCGAGGACGTGAAGGCCGACTTCTGGCTCAAGGGCAAGGTGCTGAAGCTGTGGCTGATGGCGCCGCCGCGGGCCGCGAACGCCGGCCCCGGCCCGGCCGCCGGCCCGTCGCGGAGCCAGCCCCACCGGCTCCAGGCGCTCGCGGACGTCAGCGCGCACTCGGCCGACATGGACATCGAGCAGGCCGACCACCTGAACACGCTGTTCCGCGACGTGCCCCCGCCGGCCGCCCCGGCCGCGCCCGCGGCCCCGGCCGGGCCGAAGCCGATGCAGCCGCCGGCCCCGGCCCCCGCGCCGGCCCCGCCAAAGCCGGTCCAGGCGCCGAAGCCCCCGATGAAGCTCCGGGCGCGCACCATCGAGACGTGGGTGACGCGGCTCCCGGCCGCGAAGCCCCCGGCCCCGCCGAAGCCCGGCGCGGCCGCGGACCCGGCCGGCGGCATGAAGTACCAGATGGAGAAGGCCCGGTGCGAGGGGAACGTCACCGTCCACCAGGACCCGGTGGACGCGACCAAGCCCCGCGGCACCGACATCCTCGGCAGCCGCATGCTCATCGACAGCACCCCCGACGGGAGCGTGCTCACCGTGTTCGGGTGGGACGACCGGCCCGGCGAGGTCCACAACGAGGGCACGTCGCTGGTCGGCCCGAAGGTCGTCATCGACCAGTTGCACAACTCCGCGACCATCGAGGGCCGCGGGTCGCTGGTCATGCCCGCGTCGAGCGACCTGAACGGCTCGGCCCTCAAGCAGCCCGAGCCGGTTGTCGTCCACTTCCGCGACGGCATGAAGTTCCAGGGGGCCAAGAAGGTCGCCGACTTCTTCGGCAAGGTCACCGCCGCCCAGGGGACCGGGTGGGTGACGTGCCACACGCTCCAGGTGAACTTCGACCGCCCGGTCTACCTGTCGCAGGCCAACCGCCCGGCGGCCGCGCCCGGCCAGAAGGACGAGAGCGCCAAGCTCGACGTCGTGTACTGCTACCCGGCCCCGGCCGACACCGCCGAGAGCGCCCAGGAGAAGCAGGTGTACTTCGACCAGCTCGACCGCGACCCGCGGACCGGCAGCCCGACCCGGCGGCAGCGGATCGAGGCCCGCGAGCTGACGCTGCGGGCCCAGGTGCGCGACGCCGGCGGGGGCGAGCCGTACAAGTTCCTCCGGGCCGCCGGCCCGGGCATCGTCCGCACGTGGCAGCAGGGGTCGAAGGAGGACGCCGCGGCCGGGCCGCCCGCGCCCAAGGCCGCGGCCCCGGGGGCCCCGCCGCAACCGGGCGGGTCCGAGATGAAGCTCACGATCGTGAACTTCTCGGGGACCATGCTCGCCAAGGACAAGGGGGGCGTGTACCGCGAGGCGACGTTCTACGACTCGGTCCGCGTCATCGACCTGCCCACCGACAACCCGGACCTCGTCGTCGAGCCCCACAAGCTCCCGCCCCAGGCCACGACCCTGTCGTGCGCCGACCAGCTCGTCGTGTGGTCGCACGCCCGGCCGAACCAGCCGACCGAGCAGCACATGAAGGCGACCGGCAACGCCTACCTCCAGAGCCAGGAGTACGACGGCTGGGGGGAGACGATCGAGGTCGTCGGGAAGACGGTCATCTTCGTGGGCGAGGGCTCGGTCCCGGCCCGGATCAAGAACCGGTTCAGCGGCAACGATCAAACGGGCAAGAAGATTATCTTCGACCGGGCGACGAACCACTACAAGGTCGAGGGCAGCCTGGGCGGAACACTGTCCCCGGGGGCGTCCCCGCAGCGGCCCGCGCCCAAAAGTGAGGCGGGGCGGGGAAGAACGGCTCCATAAAATGCGGCGCGCCGGAATTTTGCGCGTCCGCCCACTCGCATCCGTCCGGATTCCAGTCTAGAATTCAGCCGTCGCACGGTCTGGTTTTTGCTCGCCCCATCAACCACCGGAACCGTGCCGCCCGGATCGCCTGCCCTCTCTAACGCAGTCCCAAACGTTTATGGGAACACCTGCCACGCGCTCGGACTTCACGGCCCTCGTCGCACAGAGCAATCTGATCGACGTGGCAACGTTGGATCAATTCCTGGCGAAGCACTCACCGGCCGGGGAGCTCGACGAGCCGCCGCAGCTCGCGGCCGCGCTCGTCCGGCACAAGCTCCTCACCCCGTTCCAGGCGGAGCAACTGCTCCGGGGCCGGTGGCGCGGGTTCTTCATCGGCCGGTACAAGGTGCTCGCGGTCCTCGGCGTCGGCGGCATGGGGAAGGTGTTCCTGTGCGAGCACCCCGGGATGCGCCGCCAGGTCGCCATCAAGGTGCTCCCGCCCCGGATGGCCGAGGACAAGGACACCGTCGAGGCCTTCTACAACGAGGCCCGCGCGCTGGCCCGGCTCGACCACCGGAACATCGTCCACGCCTACGACGCGGCCAAGGACAGCGGGGTCCACTACCTCGTGCTGGAGTACGTGAAGGGCCGGACCCTCGAGGACGTCGTCGCGAGGGACGGGCCGCTCGGCGCCCACCGGGCGATCGACTTCCTGCGCCAGGCCGCCCTCGGGCTCCAGCACGCCTTCGAGGCCGGGCTCGTCCACCGCGACATCAAGCCGAGCAACTTCCTGGTCACCGACGCCGGCGTGGTCAAGATCCTCGACCTCGGCCTCGCCCGGTTCTTCACCGGCCCCGAGAGCGGCGTCGGGAGCAAGCCCGACCGGGTCGTCGGCACCCTCGACTACATGGCCCCGGAGCAGGCGCTCAACACCGCCGAGGTGGACCACCGGGCCGACATCTACTCGCTTGGCGCGACGTTCTACTACTGCCTGACCGGCCGGCCCCCGTTCGGCTCCGGCACCGTCGCGCAGAAGATGCTGTGGCACCAGATGCGGACCCCGGAGCCCATCCAGAAGACCCGCGGCGACCTCCCGGTCCAGCTCACCGACATCGTCGAGAAGATGATGGCGAAGGCCCCGGACGAGCGGTTCCAGACGCCCGACGAACTGCTCCGGGCGCTGCCGTCGCAGGACATCCTGACCGTCGAAGCCCCGCCGGCCGAGCAGGGGGCGCTCGACACGGGCCTGAACCTCGACGCCGAGTCGCCGACCCTGACCGTCAAGCAGTCCCGGCCCGATCCGGTCCCGGTGCGCGCCGCGGGGTGGAAGCCGTCGGTCGGGCTCGTCGCGGGGCTGTGCGTCGCCCTCGCGGTCGCCGCCGTCGCCGGGTTGTACTTCGCCCTTCGGCCGGCCGCGCCCGTTCGGACCGCGGACGGCGAGCCGCCCGCCCCGGTGCGGCAGGCGCAGGCCCCCGTCGGCCGGAAGGTCTGGTTGGGCGAACTCCCGGAACACGACCCGAGCGTCGGCCACGGGCAGTTCGGCAAGGGCGGGCAGTTGGGCTTCGGGAACGAGGCGATCGTGGTGAACGGGCAGCCGTCGCCGCACGGGCTCTCGATGCACCCGCCGGCCAACGGGTCCGCGACCGTTCGCTACGAGATCCACCTCCGGGCCAAGCTGCTCACCGGCACCGTCGCGGTCAACGACACGACCGGCGGCCAGACGCCGACGCCACTCGTGTTCGTGATCCGGGGGGACGGAGCAATGAAGTGGGAGTCGAAGCCGGTCCGCGTGAGGGAAGACGCGCAGCCGTTCCAGGTGGACGTCGGGACCGTCTCGCGGTTGGAACTGGAGGTCCGCTGCCCGGGGGACCACAGCCACGCACACGCCGTGTGGCTGGAACCGGCACTCACGCTGAAGTGAGCGCCCTGGTTCCGGGCGAGCCGCGAGCGTCAGCGGCCGGAGTTCGGCTTGTCGGTCGGGCGGCTCAGCACCTTCGGGCGGTCCAGGTCGGAGTTCTTGTCGCGCTCGACGGCACAACCGCCGCACCCGGGCAGGCCCGCGACGAGCAGCACGCCGAGAAGGGCCGTTCGGAACCGGATTCGCTTCACAAGTCACCTCTGCGTTCGCCTGCCGGAAAAAACCAAAACCGGCCGCCCGCACCCGAAGGCACAAGCGGCCGGCCCGTGAGCCATAAGGCTCAGTCAATTCACTTGGCGCTGGTGGTCTTCGCGCCGGTGGTGGCGGTGGTGCCGCCGCAGCCGACGACGCCGACGAGGCTCAGGGCGAACACGAGGGCGAGTGCAACCTTCTTCATGGGAAACTCCGGAACTGTGGCCACAGGGTTGAACAACAGAGGTTTCTATTCGGGACAGGACAATCCTGCCGCCGACCGTCTGTTTTTGGGGTAGTGGACGCGGAAGATTGCCGCTTTGCACCCGATCCGCCGCCGCGTCGTTCGCAACCCATTCCACGGTTACGCTTTACGACGCCTCAGCAGGATCGGAACGGCCTCCCGGGTCACACCCTCGCACACATTGATACAAAACCGACGAGCGTATTCCCGAAAAAAATCCCGGGACGGGAATTTTCTGTGAAGCCGCTGGGAGGAGAGGGCAAAGGGCCGCGGATAGAGCCGCGAATCGCCGTCTGATCTTCTAACCTCGGTCCTCTGCCGCCGAATGAGTCCGCCGAATTCAAGCCCGTCGATTCCCGAGCGAATACCCCGAACAGGGAATAAACTGACCCGGTTCGGGTTCAGAGGTTCAGGGGACGGGCGATGGGGCTGGCCGCCAACGGACTGCACGCTCTGATCGATGCCCACTACGAGGCCCTCTACCGCTACGCCTACCGGCTCACCGGGTCGGCGGCCGACGCGGAGGACCTCACGCAGGAGGCGTTCGGCAAGGCGTTCGTCCGGATGGGGCAACTCCGCGAGGCCGACCGGGCCCGGGCGTGGCTGTTCCGCATCCTCCGGAACCTGTACCTGCACAAGGTCCGCGACGACAAGCGGCACCGGATCGTCCCGCTCGACGCGGTCGGCGACCTGCCGGGCCGCGACGCCGACCCGACGCCGGACATCGACCCGGCCAAGTTGCAGCAGGCCATCGACCAGCTCGACGAGGGGTTCCGGACGCCGTTGATCTTGTTCTACTTTGAGGAGTTCAGCTACCGTGACATCGCCGAACAGATGGAACTGCCCATCGGCACGGTGATGTCGCGATTGGCCCGGGCGAAGGCGTACTTGCGAACGATGCTCTCCCCCCCGAATGCGAACGGGTCGCACGGCGAAGCGGTGGAGCGGTCCGAAAGGCGGAACGAGAAGGAAGCCCCCAGCGCGGCGGTTCCGCGGGCGGGAAACCAGGTGCTCTGATGCTGTGCCGCGACGCACAATTTTACCTCCGCCTCCGCCGGCCCGCCGGCGACGAACTCGGCGCGGACGTGGCGGCCGACCTCGACCGGCACCTCGCCGGGTGCCCGGCGTGCGCCGCCGACGCCCAGGCCGCGCTCGGGTTCGACCGCGCCGTCGCGTCGGTGATGCGGGGCGGCGTGCCGGTCCCCGCCGGGCTCCGCGACGCGCTCGTGTCGCAGGCGTCCACGTACCACGGCACGCTGATCCGCCGGAAGGCGTACCAGGTCGCGTCCGCGGCCGCGGCGGTCCTGCTGGCCGTCGGGATCGGGGCCGGCGTGGTGAGCGTGTCGCGGCCGAAGATCGACACCAACGACATGCTCGTCCAGGCCGACGCGCAGCTCCAGAACCCGGACGCGGCACTGGCCGCGTGGCTGGCGCAGCAGAAGCTCCCCGGCCAGCTCCCGCTGCCGTTCAACACCGACCTGCTGGTGACACTCGGCACCGAGCGGGTGCAGGGGGCCGACGTGCCCGTGGCCGTGTTCCGGCACCCGACGCAGTCCGGGTTCGCGAAGCTCTACTTCTTCCGCACCGACGGCACCGCGAACCTGAACGGGCTCCGCGACACGAACGCCTCGCTCACGATGGCGACGGTCATCGAGGGGCCGCAGCACCGCGGGGTGAAGTACGTCGTCGTCCACACGTTCCACCCGGTCGGCGAGGGCGACCAGCCGCTCAAGCCGTTCCTCCGCCCCACCGGCGACACTGCCGCACGGCTGTGACCGAGGCCCGGCCGTGACGCGGGGCGAGCCGGGAGCGTCAGCGACCGGAGAACTGTTTCACCAAATTCCGGTCGCTGACGCCACCGGCTCGCCTCTCTCGCCACACTTCCCCGTTGCCCGCACCGGTTGCATCGGCCAAGATGGACGGCCCCGCCCGTCCCCTGCCCCGCACGGTGCCGCATGCCCCGCCTCCTCGCACTCGCTGCGCTCCTCGCTTTCACCGCACACGCGCCGGCCGCCGAGGTCCAGTTCCGGGCCGGGGCCGCGTCGGTGGACGTCACCCCCGAGAAGTTCCCGGTCGTGGTGAACTGCGGGTTCGTCGAGGCGACCGGCACCCAGGCCCGCGACCGGCTCCACGCCCGGGCCCTCGTGCTCGACGACGGCACCACCCGCCTCGCGGTCGTCGTCGTGGACAGTTGCATGATGCCCCGCGAGTTCCTCGACCGCGTCAAGGAGTTGGTCGCGGGCGAGACGAAGATCCCCGCCGACCGGCAGCTCGTCTCGGCGACCCACACGCACACCGCCCCGGCCGTCATGGGGTGCCTCGGCTCCGACCCGGACCCGAACTACGCCCCGTTCCTCGAGCGGCAGATCGTGCAGGCCGTGCGGCAGGCGGTCGCCAACCTCGCGCCCGCGAAGGCCGGGTGGGCCGCCGTCGCCGCGCCCGAGTTGACCAACAACCGCCAGTGGATTCTGCGGTCCGACAAGGTGCGGAACGACCCGTTCGGCAAGCCGACGGTGCGGTCGAACATGCACCCGGGCCACCTGCACGCCGACTTCGTCGGCCCGTCCGGCCCGACCGACCCGTGGCTGTCGCTCCTGTCCGTCCGCACTGCCGGGGACAAGCCGCTGGCGGTGCTGGCGAACTTCTCGATGCACTACTTCGGCACCCCCGCGGTGTCGGCCGACTACTTCGGCCGGTTCTGCGCGACCCTGGAGAAGCGCGTCGCCGGCCCCGACAAGGACTCGAAGTTCGTGGCGCTCATGTCGCAGGGGACCGCCGGCGACCTGCACTGGATGGACTACGGCAGGCCGCAGGTGAAGCTGGCGATCGACGACTACGCCGCCGCGGTCGCCGAGAAGGCCGAGGCCGCCCTCAAGGGGATCGAGTACCGCACCGACGTTCCGCTCGCGATGGCCGAGCAGACGCTCACGCTCGACCGCCGCCTGCCGGACAAGGAGCGGCTCGCGTGGGCGCAAAAGGTCGTGGACGGGCTCAAGGGCGCGAAGCCGAAGACGCAGCCGGAGATCTACGCCCGCGAGGCGGTGCTGATGCACGCCGACCCGCGGCGCGAGCTGAGGCTCCAGGCGGTCCGCGTCGGCGACCTCGGCATCGCGGCCATTCCGAACGAGGTGTTCGCGCTCACCGGCCTGAAGATCAAGGCGCAGAGCCCGCTGCCGCTCACGTTCACCGTCGAACTCGCGAACGGGGCCGAGGGGTACATCCCGCCGGCCGAGCAGCACGTCCTGGGCGGGTACACGACGTGGCCGGCCCGGTCCGCGGCGCTCGAGGTCGGGGCCGAGGCGAGGGTCACCGAGGCGGTCGTCGGGCTGCTCGAGAAGGTGGCCGGCAAGAAGCGGCTCGCGCTCCCGGACGCGGCGGCCGACGCCTACGCGAAGCGCGTGCTGGCCGACAAGCCGGTCGCGTACTGGCGGCTCGGCGACCTGACCCCGGCGCGGGCCGCCGACCTCGCGGGGAAGTTCCCGGGCGAGTACGAGCCCGGCGTGGTGTTCGGGCTCGCCGGCCCGGTGGCGCGGCCGTTCGACGGGCAGGCACCGGTGAACCGGGCGGCCCACTTCGCCGGCGGCCGCGTGCTCGCGAAGCTCCCGCCGCTCGGCGACACCTACACCGTCGAGGCGTGGTTCTGGAACGGGTTCCCGGCCGAGGTGCGGTCGGTCACCGGGGTGGTGTTCTCGCTGGCCGACGGCGACGGGGCCGGCGACGCGCTCGAACTCGCCGGCAAGAAGGGCGGCCCGGACCGCGTCGCGTTCTCGACCTCGCTGAAGGGGGCCGGGGTGCAGTCGGCCAAGACCGCGGTGCCGTACCGGACGTGGGCGCACGCCGCACTCACCCGCGAGGGGAACCGCGTGCGGGTGTACCTCAACGGCCAGCTCGAAATCGACGCGAAGCTGCCCCGCGAGGCGAAGCCGGACCGCATCGTGATCGGCGGCCGGCCGGACAAGGGCGTCGGGTTCGAGGGGCGCGTCGCCGAGGTCGCGGTGTACGACCGCGTGCTGACCGCCGAGGACCTCGCCGCGCGGCTCGCGGCCGCCGAGAAGTGACCCGCGGCCGACCTCGTACAATCACCCGCGACCCGCCTTCACTCTCCGGGGCCAACCCATGTCACAACCGATCCGCTGCCTGCCGCCGAGCGCGCTCGTCGTCGGGTTCGACTTCAGCACCGGCGGCGCGAAGGCGCTGGCCTTCGACCTCCGGGGCAACACCGTCGCCTCGACGCGGCTGCCCACGGACCTGTGGACCGACCACGCCGCGACCGACGACCCGAAGCTCGTCCGCGACACCGGGAACCGCGAGATCAGCGCGCTGTTCCTCGAAGGGCAGGTGCGGGCCGCGACGCGGGCGATCGCCGCGGAACTCGCCGGCATCGGCCGCCTGAACGACTGGCACGTCGCCGGCATCTCCGCCACGCACCACACCGCCGGCCGCGTCGATTCGCGGCACAATCCGGTGCGCCGCCTGTACTGCTGGAACGACCAGACGCTCGCCGACTACCACGCCGAGGGCTTGAGCCGCCTCGGGGGCCAGGAGCGGGCGGTCGAACTCACCGGCGGCCCGTGGGCCGTGCGGTACTCGCTCTCGCACCTCGTGAAGGACTCGCACACGCCGGCCGGGAAGCCCGACTCGCTGCTCGCGCGGGCCGACTGGGAGCGGACGAAGTGGGTGCTGATGCACGGCGCGCTGGCCGCGGCGTACCTCACCGACCGGTGGGGCGCGGCGTCGGTCTCGTGCTCCGCATCGACCGGGATCATGAACCTCCGCACCAACGAGTGGCGGCGCGAGATGCTCGACGCGCTGCCCCCGGAGTACCGCGAGATCGCGTGGGGCTCGCTGCCGAAGATCGTGGACATGAACGCGCCGCTGGGCCGCGTCGCCGAGCACCTCGCGCTCGACGCCGGCCTGCCGCCGGGGGTGCGGCCCGCGGTGTACCCGACGCTCGACGACCAGGCCGCGGGGCTCATCGGCGGCGGGGCCGTGGACGCCGGGCAGGTGGCGATCATCCTCGGCAACTCGGCCGTCGTGAACTCGTCGTCCGCGGACCTGCCGACCGCGAACAACCTCGACGCGATGAAGCTGAACTGGGGGCCGTACCTCTGGATGCGGTGCTACTCGAACGGGGCGCAGTTCCTCGACCGCGTCGTCGGGCCGAACCGCACCGGGGCCGAGTGGGGGGCGCTCACCGAAGCGGCCGCCAGGGTCGAGCCGCGGTGCGGCGGGGTGTCGGTGCTGCCGTTCCTGCTGTCGGAGCCGTCGCTCGGCGTGGCCCAGCCGCGGTTCAAGTGGTCGCCGGCGGAGCCCGGTGCCGACGCGGTCGGGGTGCGGGTGCGGGCGAGCTTCGAGGCGATCGCGTACCTCATCGCACTGGGCGTGAAGGCGCACGAGGCGGCCGGGCAGCAGGTCACACGGGTGAGCGTGTCGGGCGGGATCGCGAAGAACGACCTGATGGTGAAGATCCTGGCGAGCGTGCTGAACCGACCGTTGGAGCGGCTCGTGTCGGACGAGGGCTCGGCACTTGGCGCGGCGGTCGCGGCGGTGGCGGGGGCCGAGGCCAACGCCCGGCAGGCGGCCCGCATCGCCGACCCGTTCACCGCGGCCGACGCGGTAGCAGCGATGGTGCGGTTCAAGGACCGCGTCGCGCCCGAGGCCGCGTGGGTCGCCGCGTACCAGGCAGGCCTGACCGACTTCGAGAAGCAGATGCGGGGGTAACGAACATTCAAGAATTGTGTGGCGCGTTGGCGGGCCGCCACGGAGGGCGGCCCCTACCAGAAGGTTCGCGTTTGGTTTGTAGGGGCCGCCCTCCGTGGCGGCCCGCGTGAGGCGAACGACTCAAACCACCGGGGGGCTCACGCCCCCCGCTCGCCATGAGTCACGTCACTTCAGCGGCGAGTAGTCGGTCGGCTTGAGGAACTCGCTCACGACGCCGCCCTTCGCCTCGGTCAGGCTGCCGCCGCCCTTCTCCTCGCTCGCCTTGCGGGCCGCGAGCCAGTCCGGGTCGGCGCGGAACGCCTCGAACGACTTCTTCGCGTCGTCCGGGCTCTTGTGCGAGAGCAGGTACACCAACATCACGTCGTCGCCCTTCTGCCCCTTCAGCACGTTCCAGTAGACGAAGTTGGTCATCCCGTGCTTCTCGAACAGCTTGATCGTGTGGTTCTTGAACCGGTCGTTGAGGTGGCCGAGGTTGCCCTTCGTGGCGGTGTACGTCCGCAGCTCGAACACGCGGCCGTCGTTGCTCTGGGCCAGCTTCAGGGGCGGCGAGTAGTCGGTGGCGGCGAGGAACGTGGACTCGATCTTCGCGACGAGCTTGCCGTCCTTCTCGCTCTCGGCCGCGGCCTTCTTCCACTCGGGGTCGGACCCGAAGTCCTTGAACGCCTTGTCGCGGGCCTCCTTGCTCGGGGCCGAGACCCAGTACACGAGCTTGTTGTCCTTGTTCTCGCCGACCGGCACGAAGTACCCGACGTTCGTGAGCCCGTGCTTCTCGAACAGCTTCATCGTGTGGTTCTTGAACCGGGCGTGGAGGGCGTCGAGCTTGCCCGGCGCGGCATAGTACACGCGCATCTCGTAAATCGTGCTCTCCTTCTCGGCGGCCGAGGCGGTGGGGGTGTCGGACCGGCCGGCGGCCAGCGCGACCGTGGCGGCAGCGAACGCGAACAGCGTGGAACGCATGGGAACTCCTGGGTGCGGGGGCAGGCAAGAATGCCTGCCCCACTGTTTGCTGGGGTCTGCTGGGTGGGGCAGGCATTCTTGCCTGCCGCCTACGGCCTTGCCCCGGCGGTGCGGAGCGTGCGGGTGTACTTCGTGTCGCCGACCCAGAGGGTGAGCTGGTCGCCCTCGAAGGCGAGCGCTTCGGGCGTCCCCGCGGCCGCGGGGGTAAGCACCCCGCACATGCGGCCGGTCGGGTCGAACACCTGGACGCCGATCTCGGTGGCGGCGTAGATGCGGCCGTCCCGGTCGGCGGCGAGGCCGGACACGGCGATATCCTTCGTGCCGGTCTTCAACCGCAGCGGGGCGTAGGGGTGGCCCTGGTCGAGCGCGCCGTCTTTGGTGAGAGCGTGGGCGTGCAGGAATTGCCCCTTGCTGAACCCGACGTACACGGTGCTGCCGTCGGCCGACCGCACCACGGCGGTCTTCCACGGCGCGGCGTCGCCGCCGAGCACCGTGGGCGCGGCGGGCTTGGGCCGGGTCGCGCCCTCGACCTTCTTCCAGCCCTCGCCCGGGATGAGGATCTGCGCCAGCGGCATGTCCTGGGCGCGTGTTGCGGGGGCGAACGCGAACAGCGCGACAACAGTAAGCGAGCGGGTCATGGGGATCTCCCGGGGAAAGTAGGTCGCTCGCTCCGCGAGCGACACCGGACGCGCTCCGCAGCGCGCCGGTCAACTCCGTCGCGCCGGGGCGCGACTCGCGGAGCGAGTCGCCTACCGTGCATCACTTCGTGTCGCGCCACAGCCACCGGAGCGAGTCGGGCAGCAGCGCGCCGCCGTGCCGCCCGCCGTGCGGACCGTCGCCCATCACCAACTTGTAGTCGTAGTCCATGTACTTCAGCGACGCGGCCATCGCGAGGTTCGCCTGCGGCCAGTTCCCGTGCAGGTTGTCGAGGTCGTTGACGCCGTCCTGGAGGTACACGCGGATCGGCTTCTTCTCGGTCTTGCGGATCAGCCCGGGGTACACGTCGCCGCCGCGGATGTTCGTGAAGCTGCCGATGTGCGACAGCACCTTGCTGAAGAGGTCGGGCCGCTCCCACGCCGCGGTGAAGGCGCAGATGCCGCCGCTGCTGATGCCGCAGATCGCCCGGCCGGCCGCGTCCTCGCGGAGCCTCACGGTCTTCGCCACCTCGGGGAAGATCTCCTTTTCGAGGAACGTGACGTACTGGTTCGACGGTGTGTCGTACTCGAAGCTGCGGTTCGACCGGCCGCCCTTCCCGCCCGGGTTCGGGAACGTGCCCGGGTTCAGGAAGATCCCAACGGTGGCCGGCATTTCCTTGGCGTGGATCAGGTTGTCGAACACGACCGGCACGCGGAACTGGCCTTTCTCGCCGACGTACCCGCCGCCGTCCTGGAACACCATGACGCACGCGGGGGTCTTCCCATCGTACTGGGCCGGGACGTACAGCCAGCAGTCACGCTCGGTGCCCTCGTAGACCTTCGGGCTGGTCCACTTGAACGGCGTCACCTTGCCCTTCGGCACGTCCGGCTTGGGGAACGAGTCCGGCCCGAGGGTGTAGTCGTCGAGTGCGGGTGCGGGGCGGAGCGCGGCGGCGAGCAGCAGCGCGAGCGCGGCGAGCGAGAGGGGGCGCATCGGGGGGAACCCTGTGGTGGCAGCGGGAGGGCGGGCACAGCCAGAGGGTAACGCGCCGGCGTGCGACCGGCAACGGTGCGGGTGGGATGTGCAATCTGGTGGGGCAGGCATTCTTGCCTGCCCCGTGTCGTGACGGGAGGCAGGCAAGAATGCCTGCCCCACCAAGCCCGCTCACGCTGCGGCGGCGGCCGGCTTCGGCTTCTCGCGGGCCTTGGGCTGGTGCTTCCAGCGGCGGTGGAGCCAGAAGTATTGTTCCGGGTGCCGGCGGATGAGCCGCTCCAGTGCCGCCGTGTACCGCTGCGTGATCGCCTTCACCGCGTCGGGCCGGTCCGCGTAGTCCCGCGGGTCGATGATGTCTTCCACCTCGACCGCGTAGAACGTCCCCTCCATCCCGGGGCGGCCCGGCAGCGCCGCCCGACCGGCGCGCGACACCCGGGGCACGCCGATCACGGCCATGACCGCGTCGAACTCGATCGCCATCAACGCGACGGCCTTGTGGGTGCTCGCCGGGCGGCCGAAGAAGTCCACGAACAGCCCCCGCGGGCCGGCGTCCTGGTCCGCGAGCGTCGCCACCTTCCCCCCGGCCCTCAGGACGGCCGTGAGGCGGTCGAAGTCGTCCTTCTTGGCGATGATCTTCTGCCCGGTCGTCTTCCGCATCCGCACCACGTACCGCTCCAGGTACGGGTTGTCGAGCACCCGGGCGATGGCGTGCGTCTTGAACCCGACCACCCCGAGCAGGTAGCCGGCGAGTTCCCAGTTGCCGAAGTGGGCGGTGACCAGCAGCGCCGGGCGGTTGCCGTGCAGGGGCGGGAGCAGCGGCGCGCCGGGGTACAGGTCGGCGAACGACCGCCAGTTCGTGAGGTGGAACTTCCGCGGCATGAGCAGCGCCTCGACCGCGGCGCGGATGAAGTGCCGGTACATCGCCAGCACGAGGCGGTCCGCGTCCATGTCGGGGAACGCGATGCGGACGTTCTCCAGCGCGACCCGGCGGCGGGCCGGGATGTACCGGTACAGGAGCCAGGCGATCGCGTCGGCGACCCACATCGCGACCGCCGCCGGCACCGCCTGGACGACGCACACGGCGAGGCGGACGACGGCGAAGGTGACAAAGTGCTTGGCGGCGGTTCGGCGCTCGCGGGTCATGGCGGGGCTCCTCCCGCGCGGATCATACCCCGGGGCCGCCGGGCGTGTCACTCCCAACTCGGCGCGTCACGCGGCGCGGGCCAAATCCCGTCGAAGTGTCTCTGTAGCCGGCCTCTGTGAGGCCGGGGCTTGGGGATTCGCACAACCCCGGCCTCACAGAGGCCGGCTACAGAACGGTTACGGACACACGCGACTCGGCGCGTCACGCGGCGCGGGCCGCGCGCTTCTCGGTCAGGCGGGTCTTCCAGCGGCGGTGGAGCCAGAAGTACTGCTCGGGGTGCCGGCGGATCGCCCGCTCCAGCGCCGCCGTGTACCGCTGCGTGATCTCGCGGACGGCCGCCAGCCGGCCCAGCCCGGCGTAGTCCCGGGGGTCGATCACGTCCTCGCACGTCACCGCGTAGAACATCGGCTCCAGCCCCGCCGCGGGGGGGCGGCCCGGGTCGGCGGCGAAGTCGGCCCGCCGCTCGCGGGTCACGCTCGTGACGACCAGCACCGCGTCGTACTGCATCGCGAGCAGCGCGATCGCCTTGTGCGTGCTGGCCGGGCGGCCGAAGAAGTCCACGAACACGCCCCGCGGGCCGGCGTCCTGGTCCGCGAGCAGGGCGACCTTTCCGCCGGCCCGCATCACCGCCGCGAGCTGGTCGAACTCGCCGTTCTTGGCGATGAGCCCCTGCCCCGCCGACTGCCGGAACCGGCGGAGGAACCGCTCGATGTGCGGGTTGTCCTGCGGCCGGGCGATGGCGTGCGTGTGGTACCCGAACAGGCCGAGGCTGATGCCGGCGAGTTCCCAGTTGCCGAGGTGCCCGGTGACGATGAACGCGGCGCGGTCGGCGAGCAGCGGGGCGTGGATCTTCCCGCCGTTGGGGAGCACGACGTGCCGCCGCCAGGTGTCGAGGGTGAGCTTCCGCGGGATGAGGATCAGTTCGGTGGCGGCCCGGACGATGTGCCGGAACATCCCGCGGACGATCCGCTCGATGGCGGCGCGGTCGTCGGCCAGTTCGGGGAACGCGGCCGCGAGGTTCTCGCGGGCGACCCGCCGCCGGCCCGCGGCGACCGCGTACACGATCCACGCGACCACGTCGGAGAGCACATACGTAATGGCCGGGGGGAGCGCCTGCGCGACGCAGACCACGAACCGCACGTAGAGGTACAGCGCCAGATCGAGGGTGCGGTTCCTGGGCTTCCTGGCCACGGCTCCTCCCCGGCGGCCCCGCCGCCACGGTTCCGGGCGAGTGGTACCAGGATTCATCGGGTACGGGCTGTGGGGATCTTGAATGAGATGCGGGGCCAGAAAACACGGTAAAATGAGAAATCGAACCGGAGGTGATGTATGGTCGCGCTCTTCGTAGGGGGCCAAAAGGTCGGCACATTGGCCGACGCCGAACAACTCATTCCCGTGTTGATCGGTGAAGGGAAAGTGGTGGAGTTCCGCGAAGAAACCGGTGGTCGCCGCCTGGGGACGTTGACCCCCGAGGCTGCAGAGCCATTCTGCCCGTGGGAACCGACGCTCACGCTGGAGGAGGCCCGTAAGCGAATCACGGAACCCGGTGGAATGACACTCGCGGAGTTCCGTAAGCGGTTGGGCAAAGCATGAAATTCATCGTCAACTGGACTCGCGCCGCGCTCGCGCGATACCTCGACCTCTTGACGTCAGCGACCGACCCGGATGCGGTCGATGCGGCATCGTTGAGGATCGACCAGACGTTGTCGGTCGACGCCCACCTTCAGGGAGAAAGTCGGGCTGGCGAGTTCCGGATCCTGTTCGACCCACCCCTCGCGGTCATCTTCGTCGCGGACGTCGATATTGGTCTGGCCTATGTTGTCGCAGTGGGGTGGTCCGGCCCGGCAGCGTGAAAGCAGGGTGTCACGCGGCCGAAGTGTCACGCGGCCCAGCAAACCATGTGGACAACCCCGTCGCTCAGCGGACCACCACTCACGCGCCGCCTTCGAGCTTCTTCTCGTACTCCTCCAGGCCGGTGAGGAACCGGTGGTTCGGGTCGGCGTGGGGGTTCTTCGATTGCAGGTCCTTGAGCGCCTCTTCGAGGTTGAACGCCCGCTCGCGCATGAAGTACCCGAGGAGCACCAGCGTGCTGCGGCTCTCGGCCGAGTCGCAGTGGACCACCACCGTGTGGTTCTTGCGGCGGAACCGGGTGAGGATGTCCACCGCCAGTTCCAGCCAGTCGATGCCGGGGAAGGCGTGGTCGGCGAGCGGCAAGTGCAGCACCGCGACCAGCTCGTGCCCCGGCAGGAACTCGTTGGGCTGGTCGCTCACGTTCACGACGACGTGGACGCCCTCCGGCGGGTACGCGCCGAGGCTGCTCGCCTGGAACAGCCCCGGCTCGATCTCGTACAGCCGCTCGGCGTCGAGCTGGGGCCGCCCGGCCCCGGGTTCGGGGGCGACCGCCGGTTGCGGGGCGTCCGGCTGATTGTTGTTCGGTTGGTAGTTCACGACTTCAGCTCCACCAGCTTGCCCGTTCGGTTGCTCTCGTAAATCGCGCAGATCAGTTCCACCGACCGCTTCCCCTCGCGGCCGTCCACCCGGGGCAGCCGGCCCCCGCGGACGGCGGCGACGAAGTCGGCGAGCTGCCGGCGGTGGCCCTCGTGGTTGATCGACTTCGGGTCGGCCGCGCCGCCGCTCGCCCCCACCTTCGCCGCGAACCGCGCCTTCACCTCGGCGTCCTGCGGGGTGGGCGGCTCGAAGTCCCACTTGAGCACATCTTCCTGCTCGATGACGGCCGAACCCTTGTCGCCGTGGATCGCGATCTGCTTCGGGTACCCGGGGTGAACGCTCGTCGTCGCGGTGAGCAGGCCCAGGGCCCCGCTGCGGAACCGGATCGCGGCGACGGCCGTGTCCTCGACCTCGATCCGCTCGTGGGCGAGGGTGGCCGTGAGCCCGCACACCGACGCGGCCGGCCCCATCATCCACAGGAGCAGGTCCACGTTGTGGATCGCCTGGTTCATGACCGCGCCGCCGCCGTCGAGCGCCTGCGTGCCCTTCCACCCGCCCTCGTCGTAGTACGCCTGCGACCGCCACCACTTGTTCGACGCCTCGCCGAGCGTGAGCCGCCCGAACTTGCCGGCGTCCACCGCGGCCTTGAGGGTGACGTTCGAGTCCGCGAACCGGCTCGGGAAGATCGTGCAGAGCTGCACCTTGGCCCGGTCGCAGGCGTCGATGATCTGCTGGCACCGCGGGCCGGTGATCTCCAGCGGCTTCTCGACGACGACGTGCTTGCCCGCGGCCGCGGCCGCCAGCGCCGGCTCCAGGTGCGCCCCGCTCGGGGTGGTGATGACGACCGCGTCCACCCCCGGGGCCCTCACGGCCTCCTCGACGGTGGCGAACACCGGGCACGCCGGGATTCCGGTCTCGGTGACGAGCGTCTGGGCGTTGGCCGGGGTGCGGCTGACGAGCCCGGCGACGCGGGCGTCGGGGATCTCGGCGATGGCCCGCGCGTGGTAGCGGGCGATCATCCCGCAGCCGACCAGCGCGAACCCGAAGGGAGAGGGCATGGGGGGCTCCGTTTCTGTGACGGAGATTGTAGGGGCGGGACCGGGCGTCGGCGTCGTGCCCGGTATACTTCCCCCATGACGGTTCACGACGCACTCGCCGAAGGCCGACTCACGGACGCGGTCGCGGTCCAGGAGGCGGCCGTTGCCGCGGCCCCCGGCGACCCGGCCGCGCGGCGGCTGCTGGTCGACCTGCTCGCGTTCGCCGGCCGCCTCGACGACGCCGCTTCGCACCTCGCGGAGGTTCGCTCGGACGCGCCCGAGTGGCCCGAGGCCGAGCGCGAGCTGCACCGCCTCCTGCGGGCCGAGCGGCGGCGGTCCGAGGAGTGCCGCCAACCGCAGATCCGCCCCGAGCCGGCCCCGAAGCACGCGAGCCGCCGCTGGCTGGCGATGAAGGCGCTCCGCAAGGCCCGGCCCGAGGACGCCGTTCGGTGCGTCGACGCGGCCGACGCGGTCGCGCCCGAACTCCGCGGGTTCCTGGACGGCCAGGAGTTCGTCGGCCTGCGCGACGCCGACGACCGGTTCGCCTCGGTGCTCGAAGCGTTCGTCGGCGGCGAGTACGTGTGGTTCGCGTGGGAAGCGCTGCGGAAGGTGGCGCTCGCGCCGGCCGCCGTGCTGCTCGACCAACTGTACCGGCCCGCCACGATCACACTCGCCGACGGCACCGCAATCGAGGCGCACCTGCCGCTCGTGTACCCGCGGTCGCACGCCGCCGACGACGCCTTCGCGCTCGGCACCGAGACCGACCACATCTGCCCGGACCACGGCCCGACCCGGTGCGTCGGCGGGAAGCTACTGCTGGTCGGCGACGAGGACGAGGTGCCCCTGGCTGAGTGCCGCATGATCGAGGTCCGCACGGGCTTCGCCGCCGGCCGCCTCGGGCTGTGACGCGGTAGGGCCGGCTGTGCCGGCCGGAACCAGAGCCCTCTGGGCGGCTCCGGCCGGCACAGCCGGCCCTACAAACCGGGGTTCCTCCTTGAGTCCTCACTCCCGCTTCCACCGCGCGCCGCGGACGGCCTCGGCATTGAGCGGGTCGTCGGGCCAACTGTGCTTCGGGTAGCGGCCGCGGAGCTCCTTCCGCACGAGCGGGTAGCCGTTCGCCCAGAAGCTGGCGAGGTCGTCGGTCACCTGCTGCGGGCGCTGGTTCGGCGCGAGCAGGTGGAGCAGCACCTTCACCCGGCCGCGGGCGACCCGCGGCGTCTCGGCCAGCCCGAACATCTCCTGGATGCGCGCCGCGAGCACCGGCGGCCGGCCCTCCTCGTACTCGATGGCGATGAGGCTGCCGCTCGGCACCTCGATCCGCTCGGGCGCTTCGGCCTCGACCGCCCGCGACTGGTCGTAGGTGAGCTGCCCGCGGAGGAAGTCGAGCCACGGGCCGTTCCGCACGTCGGCGAGCGACCGCCGGCCGCGGCAGAAGTATTCCAGCGCCTCGCGCAGGTCGGCCGCGTCGAACGCCGGGAGGTTCAGGTCCGGCACCCAGGCCCGCAGGCACCGCACGCGGGTGCGGAACCGCCCGGCCGCGGACTCCGGCGGCGGCAGGCACTTCTCGATGCGCTCGGCGGCGGCCGCGGCGATCACGCGGGCGGCCTCGGCCTCGTCGCCGATGTGTGCGGGGGTCTCGTCCAGCACGAGCCCGTCGAACCGCGTCACCTTGCGGGCGACGAGCTTCTCGGCGCGTTCGTCGAACGTCACCTCGGCCCGTGTGACGACGCGGTCGCGCGGCAGCCACTCCCGCTCGACGCCCGACGCGAGCCGGACGAACGCATCGACCCCGCCGGCGTCCACGTCCACGCACACGAACAGTTCCGGCTCCGCGACGCCGCTAGTCGGCGCGAGCCGCACGCCGCGGCCGCCGACGGTGACGGCCTTCGTGCTACCGGGCTCGCGGCGGCGCGCGAGCCGGTCCGGGTACGCCGCGAACACGCAGCGGAGCAGCGCTTCATCCTGGCGAGTGGGGGGCGTCAGCCCCCCGAGTGTGCGTGAAGCACCAACCTCGGGGGGCTGACGCCCCCCGCTCGCCACCAGCCTCGACAGATGGTCGCGGACGTCGAGCACCGCACGCGCGCCGCCGCGGTGGAGCCGGCCGAGCGGCCCGTCGAGCCGGCCCGTCACCTCGAACGCTTCGAGCGCCTCCACGCGGTCGAGAACGTCGGACACGGTCGCGGGTGCGGTGCGCGTCGGCGGGCCGGAATCGAACTCGCGCAGGAACGGGTCGCGCTCCGAGAGCAGCGCCGCCGCGAGCGCTGCACGGCTTGCACACCCGAGCCGCTGCCCCTCGACAAGCATCCGCCCGAGCCGCGGGTGGACCGGGAGCGCCGCCGCGTCCCGGCCGATCTTCGCAAGCGCGCCATTCTCGGTGATGCCGAGTTGCTCCAGCAGCCGCAGCGATTCGGCGAGCGACTCCGGCCGCGGCGCGTCGAGCCACGGGAAGCGCTCGGCCGACTCGCCGAGGGCGAGGAGTTGCAGCACCGCCCCGCACAGATCGACGCGGCGAATCTCGGGGACGGTCTGCTCGGGCCGGCCGCGGTGGCTCGCCTCGTCCCAGAGCCGCACGCACATGCCCGGTTGCGTGCGCCCCGCGCGGCCGGCGCGCTGGTCGGCCGACGCCCGCGAGATCGGGCCGAGCTTGAGTCGGTCCATGCCGACGCCGGGCTCGAACTCCATCTGCCGGGCGAGCCCCGAATCGACGACTGCTGTGACGCCGTCGACCGTCACCGACGTTTCGGCGACGTTCGTGGCCAGCACCACCTTCCGCCGGGCGAGCTTCTGGAGCGCCCGGTCCTGCTGCTCGGGCGGCAGGTCGCCGTGCAGCGGCAGCACCTCGAACCCCTGCTCGCGGGCGAGCCGATCCAGATCGTCCGCCGCTTGACGGATCTCGCGGAGCCCCGGGAGGAAGGCGAGCACATCGCCGGTTGTCTCGGCAAGCACTTCGCGCACCGCGTCCGCGACCGCGAGTGACACCGCCGTGTCACTGCGCCGCGGGCGGTACTTCACCTCGACCGGGAACGACCGGCCCGCGCTGTCCACGACGGGGCACCCGCCGAGGTACGCCGACACCGGCCCCGGCTCGACCGTGGCCGACATCACCACGACCTGGAGTTCGGGCCGCACGGTCTCGCGGACGAGCCGCACCAGCCCGAGCGCGAGGTCGACGTCGAGGCCGCGTTCGTGGAACTCGTCGAAGACGACGCACGAGACGCCTTCGAGGAACGGGTCGTCGTGCAAGCGGCGCAGAAGCACGCCCGGCGTTGCGACGAGTACGCGCGTTCGATTGCCGGCCTTGCGGTCGAAGCGAACTTGATAGCCGTAAACATCCCCGAGCGGCGAGCCGTGTTCGATCGCCATTCGCCGCGCCGCCGCACGCGCCGCCACGCGCCGCGGCTCCAGCATGATGACGAGGCCGGTCCCGGCGAGCCCGGATTCGACGAGCGCCGGCGGAACGCGGGTCGTCTTCCCGGCCCCGGTCGGGGCGCGGAGCACGGCGGCCCCGCCGGCCCGCAGCGCGGCGAGGAGGTTCGGCAGGGCGGCGTCGATCGGCAGCGGGTCTCGGGGCATGGGATCAGTTTAGCGGTCGCCCTCGTGGGGCGGCCGTCGTACACTTTCGCACGTCACCCACTCGCAGGAGGTCGCCGGTGAACCCACGCTGGTTGCTCGCCGCCGTCGCGGCGCTCGTTGCCGCGCCCGCACTCGCGCAGGACAAGAAGCCGCTCCGGTGGGGCACCGACCCGACCGGCGGCGCGCCCTACGTCTACAAGGACGGCAACGCGTTCGTCGGCTTCGAGGTCGAGCTGGCCGATTACCTCGCGAAGGAACTCGGCCGCACGAGCGAGATGGTAACCGGCGACTGGGACAAGCTCCCGGAGCTCCTCGGCAAGCCGGCCGGCGACCCCAACGGAATCGACATCGTCCTGAACGGCTACGAACTCCGGGAAGACCTGGAGAAGACGTACCCGTCCACTGTGCCGTACTACGTCTACCGGCTCGGGCTCGTGATCCACAAGGACAGCGCCGGCGACATCGCGGGCTGGAGCGACCTGAGGCGGGCGAAGGCGAAGGGCGAGAAGCGGAGCGTCGGCGTGCTCGGCGGGTCGGCGGCGCACGAGTACCTGAAGGACGAGTTCGGCAACGCGATAGACCTGAAGATCAACCCGGACGTGGCGACCGTGGTCGGGCTCGTCGAGGAGAAGCGGCTCGACGCGACCGTTCAAGACCTCCCCGCCGCGACCTACTACATCAAGCACGGCAAGGATCTGGTGCTGGGCGACGAGCCGCGGCAGCCGGGGTACTACGTCATCCTCACGCGGGCATCCGACAAGGACCTGCGCGAGCAACTCAACGCAGCGATCAAGAAGGGCATCAAGGACGGCACGCTGAAGACGATCTACGAGAAGTACGGGCTGTGGAACGACGACCAGGAGCGGTTGCTGTACTGGACCGAGCAGCCGTGGCCGCCGTTCAAGGTCGCGGCCGAAGAGGGCGCGACGAAGGCGGGCAAGGCCGACTGGGGGCAGATGATTGGCGAGTTGCTTCGGGCCGCCGTGATGACGGTGTACCTCGCGGTCGTGTCGTTCCCGATCGCCATGCTCATCGGCCTGCTCGTCGGTCTCGGCCGCGTGTACGGCCCGGCGTGGCTCCGCGTCCCCCTCGGCCTGTACGTCGAGGTGCTCCGCGGCACGCCGCTTCTGCTCCAGCTCTACTGCGTCTTCTACATGCTCCCGCAGATCGACCCGCACCTCGCGCTGTCGCCGATCAACGCCGGCATCCTCGGGCTCGCGATCAACTACTCGGCGTACGAGGCCGAGAACTACCGGGCCGGCATCCAGTCGATCCCGAGGGGGCAGATGGAGGCGGCGCTGGCGCTCGGCATGAGCCCGCTCACCGCCATCCGCGTCGTCATCGTGCCGCAGGCCGTGCGCGTCGTGATCCCGCCCGTCACGAACGACTTCATCGCGCTGTTCAAGGACACGTCGGTCTGCTCCGTCATCCTCATCACCGAGCTGACCCGGAAGTACAACGAACTGTACAACTTCAACCGCGACTACATCGTGCAGCTGGCGTTCGTCACCGCCGGGCTGTACCTGCTCATGAGCTACCCGATGTCGCTCCTGGCCCGCGGGCTCGAACGGCGGATGGGAACCAACGCCGCGGGGGGCCACCGATGATCACCGTCACGAGCGTGGTGAAGTACCACGGGCCGACCCGCATTCTGGACGGCGCGACCCTCACCGTTCGCAAGGGCGAGGTGGCGGCGATCGTCGGGCCGAGCGGCAGCGGCAAAAGCACGCTGCTCCGGTGCATCAACGGCCTGGAAGAGTTCCAGGAGGGGAGCATCACCATCGGCGAGTCGCTGACGCTCGCCGGGGGGCAGGCGGCCCCCAAGGCGGCGCTGCTGCAACTGCGCCGCTCGGTCGGCATGGTGTTCCAGTCGTTCAACCTGTTCCCGCACATGACGGCGCTGCAGAACGTCGCGGCCGGCCCGGTTCACGCGCTTGGGAAGTCGCGGAAGGAGGCCGAGGCGGCGGCGATGAGGCTCCTCGACCGCGTCGGCCTCTCGGCGAAGGGCGACGCGAAGCCGGCGCAACTTTCGGGCGGCCAGCAGCAGCGTGTTGCGATCGCCCGGGCGCTTGCGGTTAACCCCGCGGCGATCCTGTTCGACGAGCCGACGAGTGCCCTCGACCCGAAGATGGCGGCCGAGGTGATGAAGGTCATCGACGACCTGGCCGGCGACGAGCAGTTCCAGGCCGCGATGGTGATCGTGTCGCACGACCTGCCCGCGGTGAAGAGGATCGCCGACACCGTACACGTCCTGAACGCCGGGCGCGTCGCGTACACCGGCCCGGCGGCCGAGGCGTTCGCCCCCGGCGGCCCCGTTGAGACGATGGAGTGACCACATGACCACCGCAACCGCACACCAGGTGATCCGCGTCGGGCACAGCCCCGACCCCGACGACGCCTTCATGTTCCACGCGCTCGCCAACGACAAGGTCGCGACCGGGAACCTGAAGTTCGTCCACGAGCTGCAGGACATCGAGACGCTCAACCGGCGCGCCCTGAAGGGCGAACTCGAAGTGACGGCCGTGAGCATCCACGCCTACAGCCAGTTGCTCGACACGTACGCGCTGCTCCCGACCGGGTGCAGCATGGGCGACAAGTACGGGCCGATGGTCGTCGCCCGCAAGCCGATGGCGGTCGGCGACCTGCCCGGCGTGAGGATCGCCGTGCCCGGCACGCTCACGACCGCGTTCCTCACGCTCAAACTGCTGTTCGACTCGATCGGCGCGAAGGACAAGCTCACCTTCGACGTGGTGCCGTTCGACGAGATCATCCCGGTCGTCGCCGCGGGCAAGTACGACGCGGGGCTCATCATCCACGAGGGGCAGCTCACGTTCCAGAACCAGGGGCTCCACCTCGTCACCGACCTGGGCGTGTGGTGGCAGGACCGGACCGGGCTGCCGCTGCCGCTGGGCGGGAACGTGGTTCGCAAGGACCTGGGCGCGGCGACGATGAAGGAGGTCAGCCGCCTCATCAAGCAGAGCATCAAGTACGCGCTCGACCACCGCCAGGAGGCGCTCGCCTACGCCCTCAAGTACGCCCGCGACATGGACGTGGCGCTCGCGGACAAGTTCGTCGGCATGTACGTCAACGACTGGACGCTCGACTACGGCGACCGCGGCCGGGCGGCGATCCGGGCGCTGCTCGACGCGGGCCACAAGGCCGGCATCATCGCGAACCCCACCGCCGTCGAGTTCGTGGAGTAGTTCGCGGGCGGGAGGTGGGTTCCGGAACGGGCCGCGGTGCGATATCCTGAACCCACGCCCACACCACACACTCGCGCCGCGCATGGTCTCGCTCCTCGTCTACACCCCGCCGCCGCACCCGTGCTCGTACCTGCCGGACGAGCAGGCGCAGATCACCTACGAGTTCGTCGCCGAACTGAGCGCGGCCGAGTACCTCGACCGGCTCAACAAGGGGTGGCGGCGGTTCGGGCACTCGCTGTTCCGACCCGTGTGCGAGGCGTGTAGCGAGTGCAAGTCGGTCCGCGTGCCGGTCGCGACGTTCAAGCCGGACCGGAGCCAGCGGCGGGCGCTCGCGGCCAACGACGGCGCGGTCGAACTCCTCATCCGCACCCCGGCGGTCACCCAGGAGAAGCTCGACCTGTACGACCGGTTCCACCGGTTCCAGCACGCCGACAAGGGGTGGCCGCGCCACGCGCCGGAGACCGCCGCGGCGTACGCCGAGTCGTTCGTCGAGAACCCGATCCCCACCGAAGAGTGGTGCTACCGCTTGGACGGCAAGCTCGTCGGCGTCGGGTACGTCGATCTGATCCCCGACGGGCTCTCGGCCATCTACTTCTTCCACGACCCGGACCAGCGCGACCGCTCGCTCGGCACGTTTAACGTGCTCAGCGTGATCCGCGAGGCGGCGCGCCGCGGCCTCCCGCACGTCTACCTCGGGTACTACGTCGCCGGGTGCCGGTCGCTCGAGTACAAGGGCCGGTTCCGCCCGAGCGAGGTGCTCACCCCCGACGGCCGGTGGCAGCCGTTCGCGAAGTGATATCCTGACCTCATGCTCAACGTTCACCTCCGCATCAACGACGGCCGCACCGGCAGGCCCGCCCCGGCGCGCGTCCGCGTCACCTCCGAGACCGGGGCGCACTTCGCGCCGCTCGGCCGGTGCGCCGAGTTCCCCATCGGCCGGAACGAAGTGGTCGGCGGATGGGTGAAGCTCCCCGGCGGCGAGCGGTGGTTCTACACCGACGGCTCGTGCGAGATCCCCCTCCCCGCCGGCGTTCCGCTCCGCATCCAGGCGACCCGGGGGCCGAACGCCGTTCCGCTCGACGAGACGGTCACGCTCGGGGCCGGCCAAATTTCGCTGCGGTTCACGCTGGAAGCCTGGGCCGGCGCGGCGGGCGACGGCTGGGTGTCGCTGGACACCCGCGGCCACTTCCTCGCGCCGCACGACGCGCTACTGGAGGCCGCCGCGGAGGGGCTCGGTGTGGTGAACCTGCTCGCCACCGAGCAGCCGTACCCGAGCCTCGACGGCACCGCGTACCCCACCGTGCCGAACCTCACGGCGTTCAGCGGGCAGGCGGCGGCGCTGGAGCGCGACGGTACGGCGGTCGTCGTGAACACGCTGAACACGCACCCGGTGCTCGGGAAGGTCGCGCTCCTGAACTCGCACCGGCCGGTGTTCCCGCTCGCGTTCGGCGGCGAAGAATCCGACGACTGGGGCATCTGCGACTGGTGCGACCAGTGCCACCGCAAGGGCGGGCTGGTCGTGTGGGTCGATGCGTTCGAGCCGGCGTGCGGCGTCAACGGCGGCGAATCGCTGGTTGCAGCGGTCCTCGGGAAGATCGACGCGATCGAGTTGAGCCCCGGCACGCGGAAGGTGCCGCTGCTCCCGTGGGTGTACCGGCTCTGGGACGCGGGCGTGCGGGTGCCGCTCGTCGGCGGCAGCGGCAAGGACAGCAACCGCACCCCGCTCGGGGCGACGCGAACGGTCGCGAAGGTGCCGGCCGGCTCGAACTGGGTCGAGGCCGTGCGCAGCGGCGGCGCGTTCGCCACGACCGGCCCGCACCTCGACTTCGCGGTGACCGACACCGAGTGCCGCGCGGCGGCGCGGTCGCGGACGCCGTTCGAGGAACTGGCGATCGTCGCGAACGGCCGCCCCGTGGCGTCCACGAAGGCCGAGTCGAGCGCCGACGGTTACCGTGCGGAACTCACCGGCCCGCCGCCCGAATCGGGGTGGGTCGCGGCGCGGTGTCTGAGCGCGGCCGGCGCGTTCGCGCACACGCCGCCGGTCGCGGTCGGCCCCGTTGTGCGTGACCCCGAGGCGGTGGCGGCACTGCGGAAACTCATCGAGCAAACGCGCATGTGGGCCGAGGAGCACGGCCGGTACGCGAACCCGACGCGCCGCGAGCAGATCTTCGCGCGGTGCGCCGAGGCCGCCGCGGCGCTGGGGGCCGGGGCATGACGCGCTTCCGCCACTGGGCCGTGCGCGTCCGCGGCTCGGTCCGCCACGCCCGCCGGTGGGCGCAAACGAACATCCCCGGGCGGGTGCGGGCCGCGGTGCTGATCCCGGCGCTGCTCCTGGGCGTCGGCTCGGTCGGCTACCGCTGGATCGAGGGGCCGCAGTGGTCGTACTTCGACGGCTTCTACATGACCGCGATCACGCTCACGACCATCGGGTACGGCGAACTCCACGAACTCTCCACCACCGGCCGCCTGTTCACCGTCGTCCTCGCGTACAGCGGCATCTTCACCCTGGCGTACTTCGCGTCCGAACTCGTCCGGTCGGTGGTGACGGGCGAGCTGCGGCAGACCATCGGGAGGCAGTGGGTGAACGACAAGCTCGCGACCCTGACCGGGCACCTGATCGTGTGCGGGTACGGCCGCATGGGGAAGATCGTGTGCGCCGAACTGGACCGCCAGAAGAAGTGGTTCGTGCTGCTCGACAAGTCGCCCGAACTGCTCCAGGACCTGCCCTACTCGCACGGCCTGCCGGTCCACGGCGACGCGACCACCGACGAGTTGCTGCGGAAGGCCGGGATCGAGCGGGCGCGGGCCCTGGTGACGGTCGTGGGGTCCGACGCCGACAACCTTTACATCACCCTGAGCGCCCGGCTGCTGAACCCCAAGCTGCTCATCGTGGCGCGGGCCGAGGAGGAGGACGCGGAGGTGAAGCTCCGCAAGGTCGGGGCCAACAAGATCATCTCGCCGTACCTCGCGGGCGGGCACCGGGTGGTGCAGGCGGTGCTGCGGCCGGCGGTGCTGCACTTCATGGAGCTGGCGACCCGGCCCGAGTTCCTCGACCTCCAGATCGAGGAGGTGAAGGTGGCCGCCGGCAGCGCGCTCGACGGGCAGTCGCTGCGGCACTCCCGCGTCCACGCGGACCTGGGCATCCTGGTCGTCGGCATCGTGCGGCCGAACGCGGAACTGGTCTACAACCCGCCGCTCGACACCGTCATGGAGCCCGACGCGACCCTCATCGCCCTCGGCCAGCGCCGGCACCTGGAGCAGTTGGAGAAGCTCGCGACGGCACCGGGCGGAATGGGTTAGCGAACCCAGTGCTTCCGCACCCGGCTACGAACGCCGACCCCCTACGGGGGTGAAGACCGAATTCCTCGTTTTCCGCCCCGGACGGGGCCGGCGTGTTTAGCCCGGTGCGGAAGCACTGGGCTCCGCATCGCCGGTCACGGCTTCGCGTAGGGGATCGTGTCGGGCGGGCCGATGGGGTGGTCGGCCCGCTCGGGCGGGACCATCGGCCGCGGCCCCATGAACTTGTCCACCTTCCACGGCAGCACCGTCAGTTCGCGGTCGCCCGAGATCGTCTGCGTGCCGTTGGCGAGGAACGCCGCACTCACGACCGGGTGGCCGTGCTTGCCGAACACCGCGGCCGGGGCCGCCTTCACTGCCGTGTCCCACAGCCGCACCGTGCCGTCGGCCCCGCCGGTCAGCACCCACTTCCCGTCCTTGATGACCACCGACCGCACCGGCCCGGTGTGCCCGGTGAGCGTGAAGTCGGCCGCGGTCTCGCCGAGCTTCCACACGCGGGTCGTGCCGTCGTCGCTGCCCGCCGCGTACCACTTCCCGTTCGGGCTCACGCCGAGGCTCACGACCGGTGCGGGGAACTTGCCGTGCGTGCGGACGAGCTTCCCCGTTGCCAACTCCAGAACGTGAACGGAGCGGTTGGCCGCGACGAAGACGTGCGCGCCGGTCGGGTCCACGGCGACTGCGGTGACGGTGCCCTGCTTCTCCAGCCGCCAGAGTTCCTCGCCGGTGGCGACCTTCCACGCCGCGACCACGCCGTCGAACCCGCCGGAAACGCCCCACTTCCCGTTCGGGTTGAACGCGACGGCGCTCACGAGGCCGGAGTGCTCGGCGTACTTCTGCACCTGCTGCCCGGTGTTCAGGTCCCACACGCGGGCGGTGCCGTCCATGCTCCCGCTGATCGCGAACTTGCCGTCGGCCGACAGCGCCACCGACCACACGCTGGCGGTGTGCCCGACGAGCGGCTTCACGGCCCGGCGGCCCTCGACGTCCCACAGCCGCACGCTCCGGTCCGACGACGCGACGACCGCCCGCAGCCCGTCGGCGGTGAACGCCATCTGGTTCGCGGTGCCGTCGCGGGATTCGAGCGGGTCGAGTTCGCCGGTGTTGTCGGCGGTTGTCGGGCCGTTCAGGCTCGCCAAGAAGAGAGTCCCGAGCCGCAGTTCGCGGGTCAGGTCGCCGAACGCCTGGAGCCAGATCTGCCGGCTCACGGTGCCGCCGGCCGCCCGCAGCGCCCCGAAGTGCTTGCGGAGCGTCTCGGACGTGTCGATCTTCTCGCGGAGCTGGTTCGGGGTGAGCCCGACCTCGGCCGCGGCGGTTTCGAGGTCGAGGTCGGCCTCGTACTTCAGCGTGATCGTGCTAACCGCCTCGTACTTCGAGACCCGCGCGCCGGTCTTCGCGACCGCGACCGCGTAGTTCTTGGCGTCGTCCTCCATCGATTTGATGACAGCATCCTTGCCGGGGTAGAGCGCCTTGATGAGGTCGCCCTCGGCCCGGGTGAACGCCTTCGGGTTCTTGGCGAGGTGGTCGAACACCTGGTCGGCCTTCGGGATGATCCCGGTGACGTGGCACGACATGCACGACACCCCGGCCTCGACGGCGCGGTCGGGCCGCTTCGGGTCGCTGACGATCGCCTGCGGGGCCTTGTCGAGCCGGTTGTTGTTCGCGTTCATGATGTAGTAGGCGTGCAGGCCGTTCGGCAGTGCGAAGATCGCCTCGCCGCCGGCGTGCTTGAACGGGAACTCGGCGAGCCCCGCCGGCCCGAGCGGGAACGCGAACACGTTCCGCGGGTCCGGGACGAGGTTCCCGTTGAGCCGGTCGCCGAGGTTCGCGGGCGGCTCGTCGAAGTCGTAGGTCCGCCAGTACATCCCGTGCGCCGAGTCGTGGCGCTCCAGGATGCGGTTGAACCGCGAGATGCCGCTGCCGTTGAACGCGGCCCGCTCGACCCGCTCCTGCTGGATGTTGGCGACCGCGTCCACCCGCAGCAACTTCTCGACCTCGGTGACGCTCGCGGGGAGTTGCAGCACGTCGTAGTACAGCGGCGCGCGGCTCGCGGTGGCGACGAACCAGTCGGCCCGGATCACCGGCACCTTCGTTAAAGTGCCCACGCTCGCAGCGCGGGCCGCGGTCGTGTCTTCGAGGACGCCGTAGGGGTACTCCTGGAGGATGCGGTTCCAGACGGTCGCGTCCCAGACGTACCACCGCAGGTCGATCCGCAGCACCGTCTTCAGCGGGTCCACCGCGACCGGATTCACGACCTTCGAGCCCCACGACAGGCTGTTGGTCAGCTTGTTCAGCGCGTTGCGGTAGGTCTGGAGTTCCTCGTCCGACAGGCCGGCGTTGTGCAGGTGCGCGAGGGTGAAGTAGCGCTGGAACCGGCGGGTGCGGCGGTCCATCGTTTCGAGGTCGGCGAGGATGTGGTTGTAGACGTCGCCGGTGGTGACGAGCGTGCGGGTCGGGGCCGCGTCGCCGGTCGACGCGCCGGCCGCGATCCACTTCTTGACTGCCTCGATTTCCTCGGTCGTCGGGCGGACCTTCTCGCCGGGCGGCGGCATGGTGCCATCGTCGATCCGCTTGAACAGGCGGCTGGCGGCCGGGTCGCCGGCGACGACCTTCTTGCGGCCGACGAGCTTGGCCAGATCGGTGACGTAGTTCACCCCGCCCTCGACCGCCCCGTCCTGCCCGTGGCACCGGTAGCAGTGCGCCTTGAGAACGGCCTGTGCGTTCGCGACGAGTTCCTTGTTGTCGGCCGCGAGTGCGGGCGACGCAACGAGGGTGAGGGCGAGCGCGGCGGCGATTGAGAAGGTTCGACCAGACATAGCGATCGTCCCCGTGCGGGCGCGGAGTCTCTTACCAGTCAGACGACACCGCGGCTCCGAGCGATTGCCATAGCGCCCCCAATCACGGAAAGAACTGAGGTTCGGCGCGAACGACCTGTTGACCGAACTGCAGCGTCTTCACCCCACCGTGCGGCGGCCCACAGCGGGCGACACGGTGGAAGCCACACGATGGAAGCCACGCGGGGCATGACTGCGGCCGCCACTGGCTCATCGGTCTCGGCCCGAACCCGTCTTGGTTCGGCTGCTCGAAGGTCGTGCCGGCGTGCTTCGATTGGTTCACTTGTCGCCGCGAATTTGTGCGATCACGTCTGTTCAGGTACCGCACACCGCTGGCGGTGCCGTGCGAGCAACTGCTGAAATTTCCAGGACTTCGTCGCACGGAGCCGCGCGCTCGCGGCGGCATGTTACATTCGCGGCACAGCGACTGCGTTGGGCGGTTGAGTCGTTTCATCATTCGCCCAGACTCCACAGGATTCACCGCATGCGTCTCCGGCCGCCCCTCCGCCCCGCGTTCACGCTCATCGAATTGCTGGTGGTGATCGCCATCATCGCGGTCCTCATCGGCCTCCTCCTGCCCGCCGTTCAGAAGGTGCGCCAGGCCGCCGCCCGCGCGTCCAGCACCAACAACCTGAAGCAACTGGCCCTGGCCGCACACAACTTCGCGGCGACGACCCCCGAGACCACGGTCCTCCCGAACGGGGCCGCGAACGGCGGCGTGTTCTTCCAGTTGCTCCCGCACATTGAGCAGCAGTCCGTCGCCACCGCCACGAACCCCTGGGAGAACGTCATCAAGACGTTCGTGAGCCCCGCCGACGCCACGCAACCGACGTTCGTCGGCGGGCCGGTTGACATGCCGGACCTGTTGGGGGTGACGAAGACGGGTGTTCTGACGGTCACGAACGCGGCGATGTCGAGCTACGGGTGGAACCCGAACGTGTTCACCCCGAGGGTGAAGCTGAACGGGATCGGCGACGGGACCACGAACACCGTCATGTTCGCCGAGAAGGTGATGAACTGCGGCGGAACGTTCAACCCCTGGTACGGGGTGTTGGTCGATACTTCGGCGTACGAATCCGTTACAGCCCCCCCACCCTCGGGCGCGATTCCCACGTCGGACCTGGTCAGCAGCAACCTCGGGGCCCCGCAAGCGAGTTGCGTCGGGACGGTTCCGAGCAGCGCCCAGAGCGGGATCATCCTGATTAGCATGGCCGACGGGAGCGTCCGCGTGCTGACCTACGCGACCGGTGCGGGCGTCGCGAGCAACGGAGCGTCGAACTGGCTGGCGGCACTGTCGCCCAGGGGCGGCGAGACCTTCAGCGCCGACTGGTGAGTGCAAACGATCCGAACCGCCGCCCGACGGGTCCACCCGACCCGTCGGGCGCGTTCGTTTCGTGCGGCTCGCGATCCCACTTCACCGCTTCCTGCGCTTCGGCTTCGGGGCGTCTTCGAGGTCGGCGAACAGGCGCTTGACGGGGACCGCGAACCCCGGGAGGACGGTGCCGCCGCCGAGGGTGTCGGCGGCGGTGAGTTCGGTCACCTCGTCGGGCGACGTGAACACGCGGACGGTGCGGCGCTTCGGGTCCACGAACCACACGAGCAGCACGCCGGCGAGGAAGTACTCCTTGAGCTTCCGCTCCATTTCGAGGCGGGTGTTCTTCTTGCTCAGCACCTCGACGCACAGGTCCGGGGCGAGGTCCGGGATCGGCTCGCTCGGCACCTTGCCGCCCGGCAGCCGGTCCCGGCGGATGAAGGACACGTCGGGGATGCGCACGAGCTTTTTAAGGAGCTTGACCGTGCCAGCCTCGCCGGTCACGATCCCGACCCGGCCGTGAGCGTCCGAGTAGTTCTTGAGGAGTTGGATGAGGTCCGCAGCGACCGTCGATTCGCCGAGTCCCATGCCCTTCTCCACGAGGGTGCCATCGACCAACTCGAACAGCCGCTTGTGCTTTTCGTAGAGTCGGAGGACGTCGCGTGGCGTGGCGGTGCCGGGGGTGGGAACGAGGAGCACCCGCTCCGGGGAGACGCCCCCGAGGCGGGTGAGGAGTTCGTCGATTGCTTCGTAATCAGCGGTCGCACGCTTCGCACGCATCGCGGTCCCTCCCGAGTGCGTGCAGCGTACCCGGTTCGCGGGACGGGGACAACGCCGGGCGGTCGGCGGAAACGGGCGAACCCTGAGCGCCAGCGAGGGGGTGACGCTTACCCCCTCGCTGGCGCTCAGGGTTCGCCCCAAATCGTGGGGCACCCCGCTCGCCTACTTGCGGCCGCGGCTGCTCGCGACGGGGGCGACCGACGCGCTCACCGCCTGCACCACCGTCGGCGTCGCGCCGGCTTCCTGCAGGTCCGACTCCACCTCGGTCAGGTCGACCTTTTCTTCCGTGAGGCCGATCACCGACGCGATCAGCTCGCAGATGCCGGCCGGGTCCTCGAGCTTCAGCACGTTCTGCCCGAGGTAGTGCGTCCACCGCTTGCGGATCTCCGCGTTCCCGTAGTGGTTCGTCATCCGCGGGATGATGTAGTACACCTCGTACCGCTGCTGGAGCTTCTCGATCACCTCTTCGAGCGGCAGGTCGGCCTGGATGCCGTCGCCGATGACGGCCCGGATCTCCTTGTGCTTCACCTTCGGGTACGGGGCCTCGTCGCCGATCACGAACAGGTACCCCTTCTTGCCGCGCTTCTCGAAGCAGTCGATGGCCGTGTGCCACGCCATGAAGTACATCGCGAGTTCGTACGACTCGGTGATGTGCCCGCCGCCGCCCCCTTCGAGGTACAGCTTGGCGAGGTCGTCCTCGATCTCCAGGCCCGACTCGAACTGGCCGATCTGGAGCGGGGCCTGGTCGCACGTCGCGTCGCCGATCGCGCCGACCATGATCTGCGGGTGCGCGAGGTACCCCTTGCGGATCAGCAGGTTCATGAGCCGCGGGAGGTTCTGCTGCAGGACGCGGGGCACCGACTGCATGCTCCCGGTCACGTCGAACAGCACGGCGACCGCGTGGCTCTCGGGGTGCGCCTCGCTGTCCCGCGACTCGCGGGCGATGACGCCCCGGGGGTTCATCTTCTGGTGGACGCCGCTCTGCACGCGGCCGGTGCGGATGTCCTCGTGGTGCTCGAAGGCGTCGCGGCCGCTCTTCTTCCGGCTCACCGCGCGCTCGTGGTACTCGTCGTCCGACCAGCATGTGCCGCCCATTCGAGGCTCCTGAGATGTGGTGCCGATGTGAGGGGTGCGCCCCGCAAGAGAGAGGCACCCGGGAGGCCGCGGGTTCGCGGGCCGTCCCTACTTTGTGATTCGCCGACACGAGGCCGGGATTTCGAGGTGCGTCGCGCGAAAGGCAGCAGAACGAGGTCGGTTCGGTGGCACAGGCCTCTGGCCTGTGTTGGGTCTCACAGGCCAGGGGCTGCTCGGTTGAATCGTTCGCCTCACGCGGGCCGCCACGGAGGGCGGCCCCTACAAACCAAA
>NZ_JBHYGG010000243.1:0-58094 GCF_051859125.1 Gemmata sp. | reverse complement strand
ACTCACGGAGTGAGTGACCCCCGCCACGCTCCGGAGCCCACCGGTGTCCTTGGTTGCGCCGGGGTGCGACTCACGGAGCGAGTCGCCTGCTTTCTGCCGGACCCGCCTAGAATAGCGACCGCTGCCGGACCGCCTCACGAAAATCCGCAGCGCCGGCGTGCGAACTACCCTTCTGACTGAAACCCGCCCCCGGCCGCCCGGGTACTTCTCGCCAGAGGGCACCCTTGACCGCCGACGACGCTCTCGTCCGCCGCTGCCTCACCGGGGACCCGGCCAGTTGCCGGGACCTCGTCGCGCGGTTCCAGACGGACGTGTTCGCGGTGTGCCAGCGGCTCCTCGCCAACGCCCACGACGCCGAGGACGTGACGCAGGAGGTGTTCCTCCGCGTGTTCCGGAGCCTCGCGAAGTGGGACGCGGCCCGCCCGCTGCGGCCGTGGGTGATGACCATCGCGGTGAACCGGTGCCGGACGTGGATGAGCCGCCGCGCCACCCGCCCGGAACTCGCCGACTACCTGCACGAGACGCCCGACCACCGGCCCGCCGACGACTCGACCGAGATGCGGACGGAGATCCGCGCCGCCGTGGACGCCCTCCGCGACGAGTACCGCGAGGTGTTCGTCTTGTTCCACGAGCACGGTCAGAGCTATGAGGAGATCGGGGCCGCGGTCGGCCGCCCGGTGGGCACCGTGAAGACGTGGCTGCACCGCGCCCGGCTCGAACTGCTCGACCGCCTCAAGACCCGCGGCCTCGTCGCCGACGAACCGGCCCCCGACGCGCCCCCGACCAGGGGCGAACGACCATGACCGCTCGCACCCCAGACTTCCCGGACCTCCCCGACGACGCGGCCGTCCGCGTCGGCCCCGAGTGCCGGGCCACCGTGGACCGCCTCCACCTCGTCATGGACGGTGACCTCGGAGCGGCCGCACTCGACGCCGATCCGCACCCGGCCGTGTGTTCCGCGTGCCGCGACCGCATCGCAACCGCGCGGCTTGTCCTGTCGGTTCTCGCAACGCCCGAACCGGTCGTGCTGCCCGCCGGACTCCACGACCGCATCGTGGCCGCCGTGTGCGCCGACCGCGTTGCCGAAAAGGAGCAGCGGTTCCGGCGCATTCGGCGGCAGGCTTATGCGGGCGCACTCGGCATACCGCTGGCGATCGCAGCTTCGGTCGCGCTGGTCGGGTGGCTCCAACCGCCGTTGAAGCCCGTGGCCGTGCCGCACGGGATGGAAATGCCGAGGATTGTTGAGCCGGCCCTCGCCCCCGCCCCGCGGCCGGTGATGGCCGACGCGCGGCCACTGCGGATCGGCGACGAACTCTCGAAGGCCGGGGTCGCGCTGCTCGAAGCGCCGAAGGTCGTTACCGAGCCCGCGGCCGCCGCGCCGGAGGTGTTCGCGAAGTTCACCGACGCGCTCACGAAGCCGATGGCCCCCGTGCCCGACGAGCCCGCCGGCCGCAGCGCACTGGCCGAACTCCCCGACGTCGCGATGACCGGCCTCGAACCGCTCCGCGGCACCGCCCAGAAGGCGTTCGCCCGCCTGATGCGCGACGTCGGCACCGTTAGCGTCAAACCGAAGTCGTGAGCCTCCGTTCTTTGGTGGGGCAGGCATTCATGCCTGCCTCCAACCGCGTCGCGAGGCAGGCATGAATGCCTGCCCCACCAAGAAGTAACCAACCCATGCGATGTCGCCTCGCCCCGATCGCCGTGCTGCTCCTCGCCGCGCCGCCGCTCCTCGCCGGGCCGCGCGACCAACTCCTCCGCGTCGCGCCGGCCGATGCCGCGCTCGTCGTCGTGGTGCAGAACGCCCGCGACCACGCGCGCACGCTGGCGGGATCGCCGTTCGCCGAGGCGCTCCCGCGGACCGCCGTTGGCAAGAAGTTGCTTCAAGTGATCGATCTTCAACAAGTGCGCGACGCGGGCGCGACGATCCTCCCCGCACTCGGCACCACCCCGCAGGCGCTGCTCGACGACGTGATCGGCGACGCGGTCGCGTTCGCGTACTCGCCGGCCCCCGACGGGAAGCCGAAGGACGAGCGCGCCGTCATCCTCATCCGCCCCGGCAAGCCCGAGGCGCTCGCGAAGATCGTCGAGAAGATCAACGAGTTGCAGAAGCAGAGCGGCGAGCTGAAGGCGGTCACGCGCCGCGAGCACGCCGGGGCCGAGTACTTCGAGCGCCAGAAGCCCGACGGCGGCGAGCCCGAGTTCTACTGCTTCCTCAACGGTGTGTTCGCCTTCTCCTCGAACGAGGCGGAGGTCACCGGCGTCCTCGACCGCGACCGGACCGCACCGAAGGACGTGCCTCCGCCCCTCGTGGTGCGGATGCAGAAGCTCGGCGTCGCCGACGCGCTCGCGGTGGTGCTGGTGAACCCGCGGCCGCTCGACGCCGAGGTGAAGGCCAAGATCGCTGCGGCGAAGCCCGAGGAGCGGCGGCTGTTCGCCCGGTTCGGCGAACTCTGGGAGGCGCTCGAGTTCGCGGCCGTCTCAGTCGCCGTCGGAACCGACGCCGAACTCTCGCTCTCGTTACGCTTCCACCCGGGCAAGGTGCCGGGCGACGTGAAGACGTGGCTGGTCGGGCCGCGCGAGCCGGTCGCCGCCGCGCAGCTCATCCCCGAGAACGCGATGTTTGGGTTCGCCGGGCACGCACGCGCGTCGGAACTCCTCGACCTCGCCGCGTCGCTCGCCCCCGAGCCCGCCGGCAAGCCGGGGGTAAAGGAGTGGGTCGCGAAGACGCTCGGTGTCGTCGTCGTCCCGCAGAAGCTGTCGCTGGTGCTGGAGTCGCTCGGGCCGAACTGGGCCGCGTGGGCCGTGCCGCCGGTGAAGGACGGGTTCCTGCCCACCGTGGTCGCGGCCGTCGAGGTGAGCGGCGGGGGCGAGAAGCGGGCGACCGCGGAGAAGACGCTCCTCCAGACCGTCGAGTTCGGGTTCCAGATGGCCCGCGTCGCCTACAACACGCGGCACGCCGACCAGATCGACCTCGAAGAGACGCGCGACGCGGCGACCGGCCTCGTCATCAAGTCGCTGGTGAACGAGAAGGGGTTCCCGGCGGGGTTCCGGCCGTCGTTCGCGCTGGTGAAGGGCTACCTCGTCGTCGCCACCTCGCCCGACGCGATCAAGGCGTTCACCGGGCCGCCGTCACCGGCCGACTCCGCGAAGGACGGTGCCGCGCTGCTCGCCCGCTTCTCCGGCACGCACACCCGGGCGTACCTCGTCGCGCATGGCGACCGCCTCGCGAAGTTCCTGGCCGACCTCGGCGCGGGGGACGAGACGGCGCTGCGGGCCTACGCCGCGGGTGCGGCCGAGGTGCTGGAGCTGATCGACACCATCGATCTCACCCGCCGCGACCTCGAAAACGGCCTGAAGCTCACGGTCCGCGTCAAGCCGACGAAGCCGCTGAAGAAGTGACCGCACGCACCACCCGTTCGAGGTAGTCGTTCACCGCGGACGGGTTGAACAGCGACAGCGCGTGTTGACCGCCGGGGACGATCTCGTCGGCGCGCGAGAGCACCGCGGGGAGTGTGTGGTCGCACTCGCCGTGGATTTGGAAGACGCGCACCGCTCGCGTAGCCGGGCTGGGTTGCCAGCGAAGAACTGCACACATCGCCCAACGCACCAAGGCCGCCTCGGGCCTCGCAATTCGCCGCAACCGCCGCCGCGTACCGGTCCCCAGCCACGGGACGTGCGATAACGCACCCGCAAGCGTGCACAGCCGGTCGGGGCCGAGCGCCGCGAGCGGGCGCAGGCTCCGCCACGTCCGCGAGAGTTCCGCCGGTGATCGGATGCTGCCGATCAGCACGCACGCGGTCGCTCGCAGTTGCGCCGCCATTTCCAGAGCGACGATACCGCCGAACGACGCCCCGCCGACAATGCACGGACCGCCGGGGTCGATGAGACTCGCGAACCGTCCGGAGTAGTGTCGCAGCGATTCGTTCAATTTGGGCGGGAGCCACTGGGGAACACGGAGCGTGGGAAACCGCGCGATCTGACTGGCGAAGAGTCTCGCGTCCGCCCCCATGCCGGGAAGCAGGATCAGGGGTGGGGCGTTCATAGAGCGAACCGCTCGGTGACAGCGCCAGGAGAAGACCCCCTCACCCGCGACTCGCAAAGCCTCGTCGCGACCTCGCCCCCGCAGAGCCGGGGTGAGGTGGGGTGGCTGGTTCGCATGTGAGCTGATCCGACCCCGGCGCGAGTGTGGGCCGCGGGTGCCCCACCTCGCCCCGTCCCGACGGGGCGAGGTCGCGACGAGTCCTGGAGTCGCGCGTGAGGAACACCGCCTGTAACTGGTTCCGAGGACTCACACGTCTCCGGTCGCCAATTTACACCTGCGGCAGTTCGATGCGGCCCTTCGGCGGCGGGTCGGTGGTGGTCGCGCACTTGCCGCAGCCGGAGCCGCACGCCGCCGCGGTCTTGCCGAACCACGTCTTAAACGACGCCCGTGCGACGTACAGCGCCGCCGCCGCGACGGCGACGGCGACGATTAGCAGTTGGGTGGACTCGGACACGGGTCACCTCAGAGCGTCGGTGAGGAGGGAGCCGATCTGGAACGTCGCGAACGCGCCGACGTAGGCCAGGGCCGTCATGTAGGCGAACGTGAACGCCGGCCACGCCCAGCTCCGCGTCTCGCGGCGGATCACCGCCAGCGTGCTCGCGCACTGGCAGCACAGTGCGAAGAACACCATCACCGACGCGGCCACCGCCACGCCGTACTTGCCGCGGACCTGGTCCTTCGCCCAGTCGTCCTTCACCGCGGTCGCTAGGCCGGTCGCCTTGGCCTTCGCCTCGTCGTCGGCTTCGTCGTCGCCGATCGCGCCCGAGTCCACGTCGCCGACGTCGTAGATCAGCCCGAGCGTGCCGACGATCACCTCGCGGGCCGGGAAGCTCGCGAGCGCCGCCATGCCGACCTTCCAGTCCCACCCGAGCGGCTTGAACGCCGGCTCCAGGAACAGCCCGGCGCGGCCCAGCAGGCTCTGCCGCTTCCACTCACCGTTGAGGTGGTCGGCCTCGCCCGCCGCGGCTTCGAGTTTCTCCAGCTCCGCCTTCTCCTCCTCGGTCGCGTCCGGTTTCTCTTTCAACTCCTTCAGCTTGTCTTCGGACTCCTTCGCGGCCTTCTCGGCCTCTTCGATCCGCGTCGGGTACGATTGGCCGTTCGGGTCGGTGTGCGGGAAGTACAGTAGGGCCCACACGAGGATCATCGCGGCGAAGATGATCGTCCCGGCCCGCACCGTGAACGCCCACCCGGCTTCGAGCACCCGCCGCAGCACGGCCCCGACCTTCGGCCGGCGGTACGCGGGGAGTTCCATCACGAACACCGGCGTCGCGCCCCGCAGCAGCGACCGTTTCAGCACCAGCGCGACCAGCGGCGCGACCGTGAACCCGATCATGTACAGGCCGAACAGCACCAGCCCCGGGAGCCACGCCGGGTAGCCGTCCTTCAGGAACGCGCCGATCAGCAGGACGTACACCGGTAGCCGGGCCGAGCAGCTCATGAGCGGCGCGACGAGGATCGTCGCGAGCCGGTCGCGGCGGTTCTCGATCACGCGGGTCGCCATGATCCCGGGTATCGCGCACGCGACGCTCGACAGCAGCGGGATGAACGACTTGCCGCTCAGCCCGCACCGGCTCATGAGCCGGTCCATGAGGAACGCCGCACGGGCCATGTACCCGCAGTCCTCGAGGAACGCGATGAACCCGAACAGGATCATGATCTGCGGGAGGAAGATGAGGACGCTGCCGACGCCCTTGATGATCCCGTCGGCGACCAGCGACCGCAGCGGCCCCTGGTCCATGTGCGACTCGACCACCTGGGCGGCCGACTCGCGGGTGCCGTCGATCACGTCCATGAGCGGCTTCGCCCACAGGTAGATCGACTGGAACATCAGGAACATCACGACCAGGAACACGAGCGTGCCCCAGACGCGGTGGGTGAGCACCTGGTCGAGCTTGTCCGAGAACGTGACCGGCCGCTCGGCGGGCCGGGTGACGGCCGCGGTCACGGCGGCCTTCACCCAGGCGAACCGCGAACGCGCCTCGACGCCGGGGACGCCGCAGTTCGCGTCCGCGAGCCGCGCCCGTGCGTCGGTGAGCTTCTGTTTCAGGCCCGCGCCGTGCTTCTCGACGAGCCACTGCTCGACGTACCCCCCGACGTCGAGGAGCACGCGGCGGGTGAGGAACGCGGGCACGTCGCCGAGTTCGGGCTGAAGCCGCTCGGCCTCGGCGTCGAACGGCTCGGGGAACTTCGGCCCGACCGGGGCCTTCGCCGCTTCCGCCGCATCGATTAGGGCGCGCGTCAGCGACTCGATGCCGATCCCCTTGTTCGCCTGGATCGGCACCACCGCGACGCCGAGCTTCGCACTCAGAGCGGTGCAGTCGACCTTCACGCCCTGCGCCGCGGCCGCGTCGATCATGTTGACCGCGACGACGACCGGCTCGCCCAGGTCGAGGAGCTGGCTCGTGAGGTAGAGGTGCCGGTCGAGGTTGGTCGCGTCCACGATCGACAGCACCACGTCGGGCCGCGGCTCCTCGGGGCGGCGGCCCAGGAGCAGGTCGACCGCGACCATCTCGTCCGGGCTGCGGGCCGCGAGGCTGTACGTCCCCGGCAGGTCGATCAGGTCGATGGCGACGCCGCCGGCGGTGAACTGCCCCTTCTTCATCTCGACGGTGACGCCGGGGTAGTTGCCGACCCGCTGCCGCAACCCCGAGAGCGCGTTGAACAGGGTGGACTTCCCGGCGTTCGGGTTCCCGACCAGGGCCACGGTGAGCGTCTTCGGCAGCATGAGTGGGGGTTCCGATGAGCCGCGGGCGGGCGGACCGGGGGAGGCGCGGCGGCGCTAGACGAGTCTGACGGCGATCCCCGCGGCCTCGGCCTTGCGGAGCGTCAGCCGGGTGTTCCCGAAGCGGATCTCGATGGGGTCGCCGAGCGGGGCCACCGCGAGGAACTCGACGGCCTCGCCCTCGAGGAGGCCGAACTCGTAGAGCCGCTGGACGAGGGCGGGGTCGCCCGCAAGGGAGACGATTTCGGCCCGCTGGCCGGGGGTCAGGTCGCTGAGTTGGGACATGGTCACGCCACCGGCCGCACGAGGATCTGCGAGCACTCGCCGCCGCGGAGGCACAACTTGCACCCGTTCACGTCGAGGAGGCACGGGGTGCCCGACCGCACGACGCGGACGCGGGAGCCCTGGCGGATGCCGAGTTCGGCGAGCCGCCCGACCCACGCCGGCTGGCCCGAGACCTCCTCGACCTCGCCGACCTCGCCGGCCCGGAGCATGTCCAACGGCATCAACATCACTGCCTCGCGACCCGCGCGGACCCGGGTCGTTATTGAGATTGGGTCTCACATAGTTTCGGCAGAAAGACGCACGGTGTCAAGGTGCCGTGCGCGAGAAATCGAGAATGGAACCGCGGCGGCCCCAGGAGACCCAGGGTTTGCACCCTGGGCTACGGACTGTCGCCCCCTTCGGGGGCTTGGGTGGTTGGTGGGTTTTGAGTCCCGGAGGGACGACAGTCCGTAGCCCAGGGTGCAAACCCTGGGTCTCCTGAGTGCAAACCCCGGGGCCGATGGACGCGGCCCCTGGGCTACTTCGCCGTGGCGCGCGCGGCGAGGTACGCGGCGAGTGCGGCGCGCCAGTCCCGCGGCGGGGCGACGCCGGCTGCGGCCAGCTTCGCGTTCGACAGCACACTGTAGGGCGGCCGCAGTGCGGGAGCGCCGAACTGGGAAGACGTGATCGGCGTCAGGTCCGCGGTCACGCCCGCGAGTCGGAACGTCTCCGCCGCGAGTTCGTGCCAGGTGCAGGTACCCGCGCTCGTGACGTGGAACAGCCCGCTCGCGCCGCCGGCGACGAGGGCCGCCGTCGCTTCGGCCACGTCCACGGTGTAGCTCGGGGTGCAGTGCTGGTCGGCGACGACGCGGAGCGGCTTCCCCTGGCCGGCGACCCGCAGCATCGTCTCGACGAAGTTCCCGCCCTTGCCGCCGGTGCCGTGGACGCCGTAGAGCCCGCACGTGCGCACCACGAGTGCGTCGGGGGCGAACGTGCGTGCGGCGTACTCCCCGGCGAGCTTGCTCAAGCCGTAGGTGCTGACCGGCCCCGGCGCGTCGCCCTCGGCGAACGGCGTGGAGCGGGCCGCGTCGAGGCCGAAGACGTAGTCGGTGCTGAAGTGGACGAGCCGCACCTTCGCGGCGGCGCAAGCTTGCGCGAGAGCCCGCACGCCCCACGCGTTGACCGCGAACGCGGCGTCGGGTTCGGTCTCGGCCTTGTCGACGAAGTTGTACGCGGCGCAGTTCACGAGCACGTCCGGCCGGGCGGCCGCGAGCGCCGCGGGGACGCCGGCCGGGTTCCCGAGGTCGAGGTCGGCGCGCGTGAGCGGGACGACTTCGCCCGCGAGGCGGGGGCACAGGTCGCGGCCGAGTTGCCCGGCCGCTCCGAGGACGGCGATTCGCATGGGTGGGCCCGGTGGGCGGGAACGAAAACACGGGCGGCAGGGGCCGCCCGTGTTCGTGGGTCAGACTCGCGGCGGGGTCACTTCTTGACCGGCAGCAGGCTGGCGTCGCTGGTTTTCACGGTGGTCTTCTGCTCCTGCAGCAGTTCGACCTTCGTGTCGGTGCCGCCGATGGCGACGGTCAGCTCGCCCTTGAGGTTGATCGTGATCTCGGCCGACGCGACCCGGCCCGCCTTGGGGTCGTACATGATGACGCCCTTGGCCGGCTTGTCCGGGTTGATGCCGAGCTTGCCGTCGTTGATGCGGAACAGGAGGCCGCCGGCGTTCGGGTCGTCCTTCTTCGGGGCGGCGTACTCGAGCTTGGTCTCGACCTCGATCTTGTCCAAGTCCTTCTCGACCCCGGCGTACTTGAAGTTGTACGTCACGGTGTAGGTGCCGATCGGCCCGAGGTTGATGGTGCCCTTGCGGGTCCAGGTGTCGCCGACCTTCTTCGGGCCGTCCTCGGGGACCAGCTTCAGGGTCGGGTCGCACATGTCCCGGAGCGCGTCGTCGGTCAGGATCTTGCTGAGCAGCGTCTCCATCTGCGGGCTGCCGGTGGCCAGGTTCTTGATGAAGTCGGCCTTGCCCTGGACCTCGACGACCTTGACGCCCTTCTCGATGACCGCGGTGAACTCGGCCCCGGTGAGCTTCTTGAAGAACTCGGTGAGCCCCGGGTTCCCGGCGGTCGGGGTGTCGCCCTTGGTCGAGTCGTAGTTGATCTGGTTGCCCGAGATGTCGATGGTCATCTGGACCCCCTCGACCCGCTGCTTGACGAACGCCTTGTCGCCCTCCAGCTTCACCGGGGTCCACTCGAAGAAGAACGTGCTCCGCTGGGTCTGGGTCAGGTCCTGGCCCTGGACCTTAATCACCTGGGTCAGCGTGGTCGTGGACTCCTGGTAGAACTTCGTCTTCTTGTCGAAGTCGAACCGGGTCTCGAACCGCTTGCCGTCCACCTTGGGGTCGGTCGGCTTCGGGTCCGCCTTGGGCGGGTCCTTCTTGTCCTGGCCGGAGACGAGGGCGGCGAGCGCGAAGACGAGAGCGGCGGACGAGCCGAATCGGATGCGAACCACGGTGACAGCCTCCACGGACCGAAGAGTCGGTTGGCCAACGCAACGGGGACGCGCATCCACGCGCCTCCCCCTTTGGTGTCGGAATGTTCTACCCCGGTGCGGGGCGGAAGCAAGTGCCGGCGGAAAAACCCTCACGACCGGCCCGCGGCAGGTCACCCGCTCCGCGAGTGACACCGGGCGCGTCTGCGGGCCACCGGAGGGGTGTCGTCGCGCCGGGGTGCGACGGGCGGAGCGCGTCGCCTACTTTGAGCCGGCCGGCGGCCGGTACCACGGGAGCGGGTCGGCCGGGGACAGCGGCAGGAACGCGCGGCCCAGGCCGCCGCTGATCTGGCCGGCGTAGGGCGAGTCCGGGCGGCTGCTGACGAGGAGCCGGACCGCGCGGCCGAGCGGGCGGCTGAACGCCCGCGGGCCGAACGCCTCGAACCGCGGCGCGCCCGTCACCCCCGCGAGGGGCTCCAGGGCCGCCCGCACCGCGGCCTCGGTCGGCCCGGCGGACCGGACCGAGTCGCCGGCCCCGGCGACCGCGACCACCACGCCGGTCCCGTACTCGCGCGCCCACGCCAGCGCGAGCGTGACCGCCAGGCTCAGCGCGGCCTCGACGGCCTCCAGGTGGGCCGCGGTCGGCGCGACCGGCACCCACGGCTCAACGACCAGCACGAGGTCGAGCGACGGGGCCGCGTCGTACTCGCGGACCATGAGTTCGCGCCGCCGGGCCGTGGACCGCCAGTGGACCGAGCGGATCGCGTCGCCGGGGCGGAACGGCCGCACCCCGCGGACGTCGGCCTCGTCGTTCGTCACCCGGCGGAGCAGCTTCCGCGAGCGGCCGTCGCCGCCGGCCTGGCGGAGCCACCGCCGCAGCCCGTTCACGTCGGCCGCACCCTCCGCCGGGAGCACGACCACGTCCGGCCCGCTCACGGGCGGGGCCGCGTACCGCAGGAGCCCGAACGGGAACCCCGAGGCGACACGGGACTGGGTCCGGAACCGGCCCCGGCGGGGGAACGTGAGCGCGGCCCGGCACGGCACCGTCGCGCCCCCGGGGAGGGCGTGGACCAGCCAGGTCCGGGCGTGCGGGCCGGCCCTCACCTCGACGCCGACGGTCGCGGGCCGGGCGGCCCCGTTGGTCACCGCCACCTGGAGACGGGCCTCCGCGCCGGCCGCGCCCGGGGCGGGCGGGGCGAGCGCGGCCGTTGCCCGCTTCGCGTGCCGCCGCGCCAGGAACCCGTTGATCACCAGCAGCGCGAGCATCAGGTACCCGAGGACCAGGACGAGGGTGATGCTCTTGTACCACCCGACGGCCACGAGGAGCACGGTCACCCACACCCAGGTCTTCCCCTCGGGGGTGAGGACGAGCGGGGGCGGCGCGCGGTCCGCGGGCTTGGTCACGCCGGCACCTTGGTCTTGGCGAGGATGTCGCGGACCACCGGCCCGGAGTCGCCGTGCCCGCCCTGGGTCCACCCGCGGGTCACGAGCCGGTGCGCCAGGACCGCCTCGGCCAGCGCCTTCACGTCGTCGGGGACGACGTAGTCCCGCTCCGCGGTGACCGCGAACGCCTGGGCCGCCCGGTACAGCGCCAGCGCCGCCCGGGTGCTCGCGCCGAGGACCACCTCCGGGTGCCCGCGGGTGCCGTTGACCACATCGAGGACGTAGTCCGCGACGCCCGGGTCCACGCGGACGCTCCGGGTGTGCGCCTGGAGCGCGAGCACGTCGGCCGGCCCCCACACCGGGGTGAGGCCCTCGACCGGCTCCCCGGCCCGGTGCTGGGTCAGGATCGCGCGCTCGGCCGCGCGGTCCGGGTACCCGACCTTGACCCGGAGCAGGAACCGGTCGAGCTGGCTCTCGGGGAGCGGGTACGTCCCCTCGAACTCGTGCGGGTTCTGGGTGGCGATGACCAGGAACGGCGGGCCGAGCCGCCGGGTCTCGCCGTCCACGGTCACCTGCCGCTCGCTCATCGCCTCCAGCAGCGCCGACTGGGTCCGCGGGGTGGCCCGGTTGATCTCGTCGGCCAGCAGCACCTCGGTGAACAGCGGGCCGGGCTGGAACGCGAACTCGCCCGTCTTGTCGCGGTAGATGGTGACGCCGATCAGGTCGCCGGGGAGCAGGTCCGGGGTGAACTGGACCCGGGTGAACTTGCACGACAGGCTCCGGGCCAGCGCCTTGCCCAGGAGCGTCTTGCCGACCCCGGGCACGTCCTCCAGGAGCAGGTGCCCGTCGGCCAGGAGCGCGACGAGCGCCAGGCGGATCACCTCGGGCTTCCCGAGGAACACCTTGCCGACGTTGTGGCGGAGGGCCGCGAGGTTCTCCGCCAACCCCTGCGGCGTGCGCGACGTGTCTGTCATGCCTGGAGGCGTCCGTGAGAGCAGAAGGAACCTACCACCGTTGTACGCGCCGCCGGAGGAGCGGCGAACCGCGTTGGGGGCGGGGCGATTTCGCGGGCGCCCCGCGAACCGGCCGCGGGGCACCCGGGCGAAAACTCTTTTGACCCGCGGGCCGTCGGGGGCGCGACACTTGCATGATGGTTCCTTCGGGCCGGGCGGTGGACGCCCCGGGAACCGTGCGGACGTCGTGCGCGCCCGGCCAGTTTACACGAACCAATCTCAAGGAGTCTTATCAGATGCTGAGCAAAGTCATTCGCACCAGCGCGGCAGCGGCCTTCCTCCTCACCGCCGGCTTCATCACGGCCCAAGAGCCGGGCGCGGTCCCCGCGACCGCCCCGCAGGCGGGCGTCCGCGTCCAGGCCCAGCCCCAGCCGGCCGCCGGTGCGGTGGCCACGTACCGTGCCAAGCAGATCCTTGGCACCAAGATCGTGCTCCAGGGCAACGCGGCCGCCGGCACCGTGGACGACATCGTGTTCGATAGTGCCGGCAACCTCGAGTACCTAATCGTGAACAACGACGGGAAGCTCGTGACCGTGCCGTGGGACGCCGCGAGGTTCGACGTGAAGAGCCAGACGGCCACGCTGACCATCACGCCGGAAGTGTACCGCACGATCCCGACGTACACCCCGACGACGTACCCGGACTACTGGACCCCCGACTACCGCACCACGACCTACAAGTTCTACAACCTGACCCCGCGCGAGCTGCGCCGCATCGACCGCCGCAACCCGTGAGTCGATTCCGAGAGCGAGAGAGCGGGCCGCGCGACACCTGTCGCGCGGCCCGTCTTCGTTTACGCCCGTCACGCCAGTGAGCGAGCGAGGTACGGTGCCGTGCGGCTCCCGGCGGCCCGCGCGACCGTGCCGGGCGGCCCGGCGGCGACGACCGCGCCACCCTCGTCGCCGGCCCCGGGGCCGACGTCGATCACCCAGTCGCTCCGGGCGATCACCTGCGTGTCGTGCTCGACCACCACGACCGTGTTCCCGGCGAGGACCAGGCCGTCGAGTTGCGCGAGCAACTTCTCAACGTCGGTCGGGTGCAGGCCGGTCGTCGGCTCGTCGAGGACATACAGCGCGTCGCCGCGGCCGGCCCGCTGTAGTTCGGTCGCCAATTTAATTCGCTGCGCCTCGCCGCCCGAAAGCTCGGTCGCCGGCTGGCCGAGCCGCAGGTAGCCCAGGCCGACGTCGCGGAGCACGCCGAGCGACCGGGCGACGTGCGGCTCGTCGGTCAGGAACTCGTGCGCCGCATCGACCGTCATGCCGAGCACGTCGGCGACGTTCTTCCCGCGGTACTCGACCTCCAGCGTCTTCGCGTTGAACCGCGTCCCGTGGCAGGTGGGGCAGGGCGAGTACACGCTCGGGAGGAACAGCAATTCGACCATCACGAACCCCTCGCCGGCGCACGTCTCGCACCGCCCGCCCGCGACGTTGAACGAGAACCGCCCGGCCCCGTACTTGCGGGCGCGCGCCTGCTTCGTCGCCGCGAACAACTTGCGGACGTGGTCGAACAGGCCGGTGTAGGTCGCGAGGTTCGACCGCGGCGTGCGGCCGATCGCCTTCTGGTCTACGACCACGAGCCGCTTGACCCGCTCGGCCCCCGCGGCGATCCGCCCACCGACCGGCGCGGCCGGGCTCCGCTCCAGGTCCTCGGCCTCGTCTTCAGCGGTCGCGGCGTGACCCAGGTGGTTCGCGACCAGCTCGACGAGCGCCTGGCTGACGAGGCTCGACTTGCCCGACCCGGACACGCCGGTCACGGACGTGAACACCCCGAGCGGGAATGCGACGTCGAGGTTCCTCAAGTTGTTGCGGGTGACGCCGCTGAGCTTGAGCCAGCCCGCCGGGGCGCGCGGCGTGCGGGGTTCCGGCGCGTGGTCGGCGAATAGGTGGCGGCGGGTGTGCGACTCCGCGACGCCCCGCAGGCCGTCCGGCGGGCCGCTGTAGAGGACCCGGCCCCCGAGTTCGCCCGCGGAGGGGCCGACGTCCACGATCCAGTCGGCGCGGCGGACGACGTCGAGTTCGTGCTCCACGACGAACAGCGAGTTGCCGCTCGCCTTGAGGCGGTCGAGCGCCCGCAGGAGCGCCTCGGTGTCGGCCGGGTGCAGCCCCGCGGACGGCTCGTCGAGAACGTACACGACGCCGAACAGGTTCGACCGCACCTGCGTGGCGAGCCGCAGCCGCTGGAGTTCGCCGGGGGAGAGCGTGGGCGTGGTGCGTTCGAGCGTGAGGTAGCCGAGGCCGAGGTCGAGCAGGATCGCGAGCCGGCCGACGAGGTCGTCGGCGATGCGCCGCGCGGCCTCGGCCTTCTCGGGGTGCTCGGCCGCGAACCGCTTCCACCCCGGTGCGGAGCCGTCCGTGTAGGGCCGGAAGATCGCCGCGAGCCGCTTCAGCGACTGCCGGGACATGTCGGTTATGTCGAGCCCCGCGAACGTGATCGCCAGCGCCTCGGGTCGCAGTCGCTTGCCGCCGCACGCCCGGCAGTCGGTGCTGACGAGGAACTGCGCGACGCGCCGCTTCATCGCGGGGCTCTCGGTCTTCGCGAACGTCTCCACGACGTACCGCCGGGCGCTCGTGAAGGTGCCGAGGTAGTCGTGCGGCGCCTTCCGTTGCTGGAGCCGCCGCACCTCAGCCAGCGGGCGGTGCGGGTACACCGGCACCTGAGGCTGGTCGTCGGTGAACAGCACCCAGTCGCGGTCCTTCTTCGGGAGGTCGCGAAACGGCGTGTCGATGTCGATGCCGAGTGCGGTGACGATGTCGCGCTGGTTCTGCCCCTGCCACGCCGGCGGCCACGCGGCGACCGCGCCCTCGCGGATCGAGAGCGAGGCGTCGCGGACCATCGACGCCTCCGTCGCATCGTACACGCGGCCCAGCCCGTGGCACGTCGGGCACGCCCCCTCGGGCGTGTTCGGCGAGAAGCTCTCGGCGTACAGGATCGGCTGGCCGCGGGGGTAGTCGCCGGCCCGCGAGTACAGCATCCGCAGCAGGTTCGAGAGCGTGGTAACGCTGCCTACGGAAGATCGCGTGGTGGGCGTTCCCCGCTGCTGCTGGAGCGCGACCGCCGGCGGCAGGCCGTCGATGAGATCGACCTCCGGAACGCCGAGTTGGTGGAACAGCCGGCGCGCGTACGGGGCGACCGATTCGAGGTAGCGGCGCTGGGCCTCGGCGTAGAGCGTGCCGAACGCGAGCGACGACTTCCCAGACCCCGACACGCCGGTGAACACGACCAGCGCGTCCCGCGGCACGTCCACGTCCACCGACTTGAGGTTGTGCGTGCGGGCACCGCGGACGCAGACGAATCCGGAGCGGGTGGGGGCGTTGTTAGGTGGTGCCATGCGCGCCTCGTGTGCGACCCGTTCGAGCTGTCGCACACAGCGTACCGGAACGCACCGGCAAAACGAGCGGGGGCCGGGTGTGACCCCGGCCCCGTCGCGTTCTCGTGGCGTCTACTTCTCATCCGGGACCGCGGAAGGCCCCCGGCCCCGCCGGCCCCGGGGGTCCCGGTTCGGGCACGGAACCACGACCCGCGGGGTTGCTCCAGACCGTGACCGAACCGGTACCCCCGGGGCCGATAGCGGTGCTGGAACAGCCCTCCCCGGGACGCATGAGGGGCCAAATGCTCGGGCGACGCAACATCGCCCTGGTGCAGAGCACCGAGCTAAACCGACCGCGAGAACGGGGTGAGAGTAGCCGCAGGGCGAGTGTTCCGCAAGCACCGCAGCGAAGTTCGCGGTGCCAAGGTAGGCGACTCGCTCCGCGAGTCGCGCCCCGGCGCTCCGGCGCACTCCGGTGAGTCTCGAAACGCCGTTGGTGTCACTCGCGGAGCGAGTGACCGACGGTGTCGGCTTCAGGTTCGCACGCGGAGCGCCGATAGGTATGGTGGCGCACAGCAGGAGGCGACTGCCCGATGAGCGAGACGACGACCTACACCCCCGGCCCGAAGCCGAACACGGTCCGCACCCCAAAGGGTGACATCCTCACGGCCCCGGACGCCTGGGTGCTGGTGCCGCCCGGTGACGCGGGCCTGACGCGCCGCGTAAAGGCCGCCGGCGACCACTGGGTGGTGCAGGAGAAGCGGGGCCGCAAGGTGTTCTCCCGCGGCGTGTGGGCTCCGCGGGAGGTCGTCGCGCGCGTCCAGACGGAACTCGAAGCTGAGCGCGCGACCGAGGGCTTCGCGAAGAAGAAAGAGGCCGACGCGCGCCGCCGCGAGAAGGTGCAGGCCGAGTACACCGAGGACTTTCACGCCGCGGTCGTCGCGTACCTCGCGTTCCACCCCGCCCACGCGGCCCTCGCCGATGCGTTCGCACGCGCCGTGACCGCACACGCCACGCCCGTGGGAAGCGGCACCGTCGCCCGCACGAAGCGGATCCCGATCGAGGAGCGGGCCGAGGCCGCGGTCATCGCGTGGATGCGGCACCAGACGACCGGGTACGACGGCATGGCGATCGCCCGCGTGAAGGGGAAGCGCCGCGAGGTCCGGCGGGTGCTGGCCCGCCGCTCGGTCGAACTGCTCGGGCTGTACCGCAGCGGCGCACCGATCCCCGCGACGTGCCCGCTCCGGAAGGCGCTCGCCTCCGCCGCGGCGTAACGTGTCGCGATCACTCGAAGACCAGGTCGCCCTCGGCGACGACGACGCCCTCGCCTCCGAGCACCACGCGGTCGCCACGGATTTCGACACTCACCACGCCACCGCGTGCCGAGGCCTGGTAGCCGACCAGAACGGTCTTTCCCAGGCAACGGCCCCAGTACCCCGCGAGGCAGCAGTGGGCGGACCCGGTGACCGGGTCCTCATCCACCCCCACCGCTGGCGCGAAGAACCGTGACACGAAGTCGTACCGCGGGTCCCCGCTGAGGGCCGTGACGATCACCCCGCGGCACCGAACGGCTCGCAAACTCGCGAAATCGGGCACAACCGCCCGCACCGCGGCGTCCGACTCGACCTCAACGAGGTAGTCGAACTGGTTCCGACCCACGTACCGCGCGGCGACACCGAGCGCCTCGAGTAGCCCCGGAGGCGGCGGCGACTCCTCCTCCGGTTTCAACGGGAAGTCGAGTGCGAACTGGTTGCCGCGCCGCGCGACCCGAAGGACACCGCTGCGCGTCGCGAACGCGACATCGGTCCCGTCCACCAGCCTCCCGAGCCGCGCGAGCGCGACCGCCGACGCGAGGGTCGCGTGCCCGCACAGATCGACCTCGACGCGCGGCGTGAACCACCGGAGGTCGTACCCCGTGGCGTTCGGGACCAGATAGGCCGTTTCCGAAAGGTTCATCTCCATCGCGAGGCTCTGCAGCCACCGGTCGTCCGGCCACCGATCGAGTGGGACGACGGCCGCGGGGTTGCCCGCGAACGGCCGGTCGGTGAAGGCGTCCACGACGAAGTAGCGGAGCGGGCGGGTGGCGGTCACGCGTCACCTCGGGCAGCGCGGGGGGGCACGATCCAGCACGAGTCGTGGCGGGTCATGCCGATGTGCGGGTAGTAGTCGCGGGCCTTCGGAGCGGCGAGGAGCACGAGCGTCGTACCCGGTCCCGTGGCCTCGTACGTGCGGCGGATCAACTCGCGGCCGATGCCCTTCTTCTGGTGCACCTCGTCCACCGCGAGGTCGGACAGGTACGCGCAGTACGCGAAGTCGGTGATTGTGCGACTCACGCCCACGAGCAGCCCGTCGAGCCGGGCGGTCACAATCACGTCAGCGTTCTTCAACATCAGGGCGATTCGCTGTGCGTCGTCCACCGGCCGCCGCTCGGCGAGCGTCGAGCGCACCAGCACGTCGATGAACTCCGCCGGCGACAGGTCCGGTTCGAGCTGGTAGGTGATCGGCACGAGTCAGCCTCCCGGGGTGAGGGTGCGGCGCATCAACTCGGCAACCCCGACGGCGTTCTCGTCGCCCTGTGCCAGCAGCGCCGTCGCGACCTTCTCGCGGCGCTCGAGCGGGTGGTTCTGGCTCAGCTTGAACTTCCCTTCGAGCCGCTCGATTTCGATGCGGAACCCGACGATCTGCGTCACCAACCGCGCCGCGAACTGCGTGCTGCCGTCGAACGCCCATTGGGTGGGCATGGCGGCCTCGTAATACGCGACCGTCTCTCGCACGATCTCGAGGAGCGGCTCCGCCTTGTGGACGAGGGTGACGCGGCCATAAGCGTGGACCGCCGTGTAGTTCCAGGTGGGGACGACGTTCTCGGCCGCGTACCACGTCGGGGAGACGTAAGCGTGCGGCCCCGAGAACACCGCGAGCGCCTGTTGGCCGTCGAGGTGGTGCCAGTGCGGGTTGGCCCGCGCGACGTGGCCGACGAGGGTGCCGTGCGGCTCGGCGGCGGTGTCGAGGAGAAACGGCAGGTGCGTGGCGAACGGCTCGCTTCCGACGTGCGACACGAGCAGTCCGAAGCTGTGCCGCCGGATGAACGCGCCGAGGACGCTCGGGTCGGTTTCGGCGAACGCTGGGGGAACGTACATCGGCGGCGTTCCACGGGGCGAGGGCGGGACGGATACCGGGGTAGCGACACGCGTGCGACCGGGTCGGTTCGGGCGCGAGCGGCGGCGTGAGAGGTCGCACGTTCGCAGCGTGGTGAGGTTTTTGGGGTTTGTGCCCCGCGGCACTCTCCGCAAGTTATACTGGCACGAAACCTCCCAACGGCCCGACGGGTCGTGCCGCACCCCATTCGACCCAGGGTGCGCGGGTACGGGCAGTTCAGTTTCGTCCGGGGCCGCTCTCCCGGGTCGCTGGTCAGAAGCACCATGCCAACGCCTCTCCGCGTCCTGATCGTCGAGGACCAGCCCGCCGCCGACGGGATGGCCGGCGCGCTCCGCCAGGGCGGGTTCGAGCCGGCGTGCGAGCGGGTCGGGTCCGCCGCCGCCCTCCGCGCGGCCCTCGCCGCCGGCCCGTGGGACGCGGTCCTGTGCGGCTGCGAGGCCCCCGGGTTCGGGGGGCTCCCCGCCCTCGAAATCGTCCGCGGCCACGACGCCGATCTGCCCCTCGTCGTCGTGTCCGGCACCATCGGCGAGGAGCGCGCGGCCGAAGCGATCCGGGCCGGGGCCAACGATTTCATCCTCAAGGGCCAGATCGGCCGCCTCGGCCCCGCCGTCGAGCGGGAGGTCCGCGCCGCCGCCGACCGCCGCGCCCGGCGGGCCGCCGAGCGGGACGCCTTCCGGCTCGCGGCGATCGTCGCCTCGACCGAGGAGGCGATCACCGCCGAGACCCCCGACGGCGTCCTCACGTCGTGGAACCCCGGGGCCGAGCGGCTGTTCGGGTACGCGGCGGCGGAGGTCCTCGGCCGGCCGTTCGCGGTCCTCGTCCCGGAGGACGGGCGGGCCGAGCACGACGCTGCCACGGCCCTGGTCCGGGCGACCGCCGCGCCCCACCACTTCGAGACCGTCCGCCTCCGCAGGGACGGCGGCCGGGTCCACGTGGCCGCGACCGTGGCCCCGATCCTCGACGCGGCGGGGGCGGTGGTCGGTTACTCGCGGGTCCTGCGGGACATCGGGGACAAGGTGCGGGCGGCCGAGGCGGTCGCGGCCAGCGAGCGGCGGTTCCGGGCGCTGGTCGAGAACAGCCTCGAGGGGTTCCTGTTGCTCGACGGGGCCGGGACCGTACTGTACGCGAGCCCGTCGCGGGTGCGGGTCGGGGGCCAGGGGCTCGACGCGTACGCCGGCCGGACCGTCCGCGAGTGGGTCCACCCGGAGGACGCGGCGGTCCTCGACGGCCGGTGGGCGGAGGTGCTCCGCCGGCCGGGCGGGACGACGTTCTGCGTCGTGCGGTTCCGCCGGCACGACGCGGTGTGGGGGCACGCGGCCATCACCCACACGAACCTGCTCCACGACCCGGACCTGCGGGCGGTGGTGTGCAACTTCCGGGACGTGACCGCGCGGGTCGCGATCGACGCGCACCGGAAGCAGGTGACCGAGGAACTCGACCGGACCTCGCAACTGCTCCGCGCGGTGGCCGACAGTACGACCGACGCCATCTTCGTGAAGGACCGGGCCGGCCGGTACCTGCTGTTCAACGCCGCCGCGAGCGGGTTCGTCGGCAAGCCGATCGAGGAGGTGCTGGGGCGGGACGACACCGCGCTGTTCGAGCCCGACAGCGCCCGGCGGGTCCTGGACCGGGACCAAGAGGTGATGGAGTCCGGCCGGGCCACGACCGAGGAGGAGGTGCTCACCGCCGGGGGCGTCACCCGCGTCTACCAGGCGACCAAGGCCCCGTACCGGGACTCCGACGGGGCCGTGGTCGGGCTCGTGGGGGTCTCCCGCGACGTCACCGCCCAGAAGCGGGGCGAGGAGGCGCTGCGGGCGAGCGAGGAGCAGCTCCGCGCGGTCGTCGAGGCCCAGACCGAGGCGGTGTGCCGGGTCCGCGCCGACCGCACGATCGTGTTCGCCAACGAGGTGTTCTGCCGGCTCGTCGGCCGCGCCCCGCACGACCTCGTGGGCCTCACGGGGCCGGCCGTGACCCACCCGGACGACGTGGCGGTCGTCGAGGCGGCGCTCGCGAACCTGTCCCCCGGCAACCCCGTGGTGCGGGTCGTCAACCGGCTCGTCGACCCGGCCGGCTCGGTCCGCTGGATGGAGTTCGTCAACCGCGGGTTCTTCGGCCCCGCCGGGGAGCTGGTGGAGTTCCAGGCGGTCGGCCGCGACGTCACCGCCCAGCGGCGGGCCGAGGAGGCGCTGCGGCAGAGCGCCGAGGCCGAGCGCCGGGCCGCGGCCACGACCCGCGCCATCGTCAACGCGCTGCCGGCTCACATCGCGCTCCTCGACGGGGACGGGACGATCGTCGCCGTGAACGAGGCGTGGGAGCGGTTCGCCCACGCGAACGCCCACACCGGGGCGGGCTCGGGCACGGGCGAGAACTACATCGGGGTGTGCCTCCGGGCCCGCGGCGAGTGCGCCGAAGAGGCCGCGGGCGTCCGGGCCGTCCTCGCGGGGGACGGGACCGATTTCGTCCTGGAGTACCCGTGCCACTCGCCCCACGAGCGGCGGTGGTACCGGATGATGGCCACGGCGCTGGCCCCGGGCCGGGCCGGCGGCGCGGTCGTCATGCACGTCAACGTCACCGAGCGGCGGCTCGCCGAGGAGTCGCTCCGGGCCAGCGAGGAGCGGCTCCGGCTGGCCGTCGAGGCGACCGGGATGGGGACGTTCGACTGGGACGTGGCGGCGGACCGGATCGACTGGGACGACCGGGGCCGGGCCGTGTTCGGAGTCGCCCCGGGCGAGAACACGGGTCTGGACGCGTTCCTCGCCCGCCTCCTCCCCGACGACCGCGGGCCGGCGGCCGAGCAGGTCCGGGCGGCCCTCGACCCGACCGGCGGCGGGGCGTTCCAGGCCGAGTACCGGGTGCTCGGCCCGGACCGGGCCGCGCCCCGGTGGGTCGCCGCGCGGGGCCAGGTGTGGTTCGAGGGCACCGGCCCCGGCCGCCGCCCGGTCCGGTTCGTCGGGGCGGTCCTCGACGTCACCGACCGCCGGGAGGCCGACGCGGCGCTACGGGACAAGGAGGCGAAGCTCGCCGAGGCGCTGCGGCTCGCCCGCATGGGGTACTGGACCCGCGACGCCGCGACCGGAGCCCTGGAGTGGTCGGAGGAGCTGCACGCCATCTTCGGGACCGACCCGGCCGCGCTCGAGCTCACCTTCGAGGCGTTCTTGGGCCTGGTCCACCCCGACGACCGCGGGTGGGTGCGGACGCGGATCGCCGAGGCCGAGGCCGCCGCCGCGTCGTTCGAGCACACGTACCGGGTCGTCACCGGCGCGGGGGTCCGCGTGATCCACGAGGTCGGGCACGTGTTCGCCGACGCCGCCGGCCGCCCCCACCGGGTCGCGGGGACCGCCCAGGACGTGACCGACCGGGTCCGGGTCGAGCACGAGCTGCTGCTCCGGGACCGGGCGATCCGGGCCGTGACCCAGGGGATCGTCATCACCGACGCGGGCCAGCCCGACAACCCGGTGATCTTCGCCAGCCCCGGGTTCGAGCGGCTCACCGGGTACTCGGCCGCCGAGATCCTCGGGCGGAACTGCCGGTTCCTCCAGGGGGCCGACACGGACCGCGGCGCCGTCGCCCGGGTCCGCGGCGCCGTCGCCGCGCACGAGCCGTGGACCGTGGAGCTGCTGAACTACCGTAAGGACGGCACCCCGTTCTGGAACGAGCTGTCGGTCTCCCCGGTCCGCGACGACGCCGGGCGGCTGACCCACTTCGTCGGGGTCCAGGTGGACGTGACGGCCCGGCGGCAGTTGGAGGAGCAGTTCCGCCAGGCGCAGAAGATGGAGGCGATCGGCCAACTTGCCGGGGGCGTGGCCCACGACTTCAACAACCTGCTCACCGTCATCAACGGGTACAGCGAGGTGCTCCTCGACACGCTCCTCCCCGGCGACCCGGCCCGCGAGATGGTCGAGGAGATCCACGGGGCCGGGGAGCGGTCGGCCGGGCTCACCCGGCAGCTCCTTGCGTTCAGCCGCAAGCAGGTGCTGGCCCCGCGGGTGCTCAGCCTCAACGCGGTCCTCACCGGCGCCGAGCGGATCCTCCGCCGCGTGATCGGCGAGGACGTGGCCCTCGCGACCGACCTGGACCCGGAGCTGGGGGCGGTCCGCGCCGACCCGGGGCAACTGGAACAGGTGGTGCTCAACCTCGCGGTCAACGCCCGCGACGCCATGCCCACCGGGGGCCGGCTCACCATCCGGACCCGGAACGCGGACCTGAGCGCGGACGCCGCCCGCCGGCACCACGGGGCCCAGCCGGGGCCGCACGTGGTCCTCTCGGTGGGGGACACCGGGGGCGGGATGACGCCGGAGGTCCGGGCCCGGATCTTCGAGCCGTTCTTCACCACAAAGGGGCCGGGCCAGGGGACCGGCCTGGGGCTCGCCACGGTCTTCGGGATCGTCCAGCAGAGCGGCGGCGCGATCGACGTGGAGTCGGCCCCGGGCGCGGGGAGCACGTTCCGCGTGTACCTCCCCCGCGTCGAGGGCGGCAACGGGGCCACGCCCCGGTCGGGGGTCCGGAAGATCCCCACCGGCACCGAGACGCTCCTGCTCGTCGAGGACGAGACCGCGGTGCGGAACTTCGCGCGCCAGGTGCTGACCGGGTGCGGGTACGCGGTGCTGACCGCGGGCGACGGGGACGAGGCGGTGCGGGTCGCCGGCGAGCACCGGGGGCCGATCCACCTGCTGGTGACGGACGTGGTCATCCCCGGGGGCGGGGGCCGGGTCTCGGCCGAGCGGGTGACGGCCCGGCACCCCGAGGCCCGCGTCCTGTTCATGAGCGGGTACACGGACGACGCGGTCGTCCGCCACGGGGTCCTGTCCCAGCAGGCGAACTTCCTCCAGAAGCCGTTCTCGCCGGTGGCCCTGGCGTGCAAGGTCCGCGAGGTGCTCGACGCGCCCGGGCCCCGCGTCACCGGCTCGGCGGGGTGAACTCGACGGCGCACCGCGGCAGCGCGCGGCGCACGCGGTCGACCGCCGCGGCCGTCACCCGCTCGCACCCGGTCACGATGAGGTGCTCCAGGGTCCCGAGCTGCGCCAGGCCCGCGGCGCCCTCGTCGGTCAGCCCGCGGCACCCCACCAGGACGAGCGCCCGCAGCCGCTTCGCCCCGGCCAGGCTCGCCAGCGTGCCGCCCGTGACCCGCGGGCAGTTGCGGACCTCCAGCCACTCCAGCGCGGGCAGCGCCGCGGCGGCCGGGACCGCGTCGTCCCCGACCCCGCGGCCCCCGGCCAGCGTCAGCGCCCGCAGCCGCGGGAGCCGGGCCAGGAGCGCCACGCCCGCGCCCGTCACCCGGTGGCACTCTTCGAGCGTCAGCTCGGTGAGGTTCGAAAGTCCCGCCAGTCGCCGCATTCCCACGTCGCTGACCCCGCACCCGCCCAGCGTCAGCGCCGCGAGCGCCGGGAGCTTGCCGAGGTGCGTGACCCCCGCGTCGGTCACGCGGCCGCAGTCGTAGAGCGCCACGTGCGCCAGCTCGGGGAGCCCCGCGACCGCCGCCAGTCCCGCGTCCGTGACCCCGGGCAGCGCGGCCTCCAGCCACGCGAGCGATTCCACCTGTGCGACCGCGGCCAGCGCGTCGTTCGTGAGCGGCACCCCGCCGACCCCGGCCCGCGTCAGGACGAGCGTCCGCAGCCCCCGGAGCCGGGCGACGGCGGCCAGCCCCGCGGGCGTCACCAGTTCGCAGCGGCCGAGGTCGAGCCCCTCCAGGTCCGCCCGGGGCGCGAGCGTCTCGACGTGCCGGTCGGTCGCCTCGCGGTCCGCAACGAGTCGGTACACGTGCCCCGGTTTGGGCGGCACCTTCCCCGGGGTCGCGGCCGCCTTGACCCACTCGGCGTCGGGCCGGTCGGCCGGGCGGGCGAGCCACACGCCGGGGACGACGCACTCGTCGGAACTCGCCGCCGGGGGCGGGGCAGGGGAGGGCCGCGCCGCCGACCGGCACGCCGCGAGTGCGGCCGCGAACTCGTCCATCGACGCGAACCGCTCGGCCGGCGACTTGGCCAGCGCCCGCAGGATCACGTCTTCCACCAGCGGGCTCAGACCCGGCCGGTAGCCCCCCGGTCGCGGCGGCGGCTCCCCGACGATCTTGTTGAACATCGTCAGTTGGTTCGGCGAGTCGAACGGGACGCGGCCGGTGAGGAGCAGGTACAGCAGCACCGCGAGCGAGTACACGTCCGTCGCCGGGCCGATCTCGTCGGTGAGCCCGCGGGCCTGTTCCGGGGCGACGTAGGAGAGCGTACCGAGCGCCACCCCGGGCGGGGTGAGCCGCGATTCCTGACCGGTGCGGTCGCGGGCCAGGCCGAAGTCCATGAGCACCGGCTCGCCGGTCGGCCGCAGGATCACGTTGTGCGGCTTCAGGTCGCGGTGGACGACCCCGGCGTCGTGGACCGCCTGGAGCGCCAGCGCGAGCCGCCGCACGACCTCGACCGCCTCGGCCTCGGCCCACTGGTGCGTCAGGCCGATCCGCTTCTCGAGGGACGTGCCCTCGATCAGCGGCATGGTGAGGTAGTGCCGGCCGGCGACCTCGCCCCGTTCGTAGACCGGGCACACGTAGGGGTGGTGGAGCCGCTGGACGAACCGGGCCTCGCGGTGGAATCGCTCGAGGGCCGCCGGGCTCGACGGGTCGGCGTGCGCGACCTTGAGCGCGAGGCGGCACCCCAGGCGGGTGTCCTCGACCTCGTAGACCGCGGCCATGCCGCCCTCGCCCAGCGGGCGAACGATGCAGAACGGGCCGAACGGGTTCGGGAGAGCGGGAGCGGCCATCGTGACCCGGATCGAGCGAGGGGCGGCCGGCCGGCGTGCGAGAGTACCGGGCGGCCGTGAACTCACCATAGTGCGCGGTCGCGGAAAGATGAGACGGTTCCCACTCCCGGCCGTCAGTGAGTGGCACAGTCGTTGCACGGTCTCACTCGGTTCCCGGCTGCGGTCTCACCCCCATGGAGTTCCCCATGCGTGTCGCTCGTTACGTGCTCCCGGTCGCGTTCCTCGTCGCTGGCACCCTCGCGCTCGTTGCGACGGCCGCCCGCGCCGAAGACAAGAAGGCGGCCAAGTCCCTGGAGGGAACCTTCATGCTGGTCTCCGGCGAGAAGGACGGGAAGGCGATCCCCGAGGAGCGGATCAAGGGCGGGATGGTCCGCTTCACCGCGGACAAGATCACCGGCACCGACAAGGACAAGAAGGAGTTCTTCGCCGCGAACTACACGCTCGACACCACGAAGACCCCGTGGGCGATCGCGATGAAGAGTACCGCCCCGAAGTCCGCCGACGCGGTCGGGTTGGTCAAGAAGGACGGCGACACGCTCACGATCGTCTACGCCCTGCCGGGCGGCGAGGCCCCGAAGGAGTTCAAGGCCGGGCCGAATCAGCACCTGTTCGTGTTGAAGGCCGCGAAGAGCGAGAAGTGAGGTCGCTCTGGGGAGCCGCGCGGCGGGCTCACGGCAGTGGAGTGTGAACCGTACTTCTACCGGGGGACTCACGTCCCCCGCTCGCCAAGACAACCAAAACAAGAGGTCACATCCAGGCGCGTCACTTCACGCCGCTCTTCTCGCGGGCCGGCAGGAACTCGTCGCCGGGGTTCCAGGTCGGGAGCCGGTCGGCGTCAGCGGCGGCGCGGCCGACCTCGATGGCGAACGCAGTCAGCACCGCGAACCCGCTGAAGTCCCAGTCGGCTTTCATCTCGTCCTGGGGCGTGTGGTACGCCGTGTCGTTGAACTCCTGCGCTGCCTTCCGGGCGAAGTCGGCCGGCTTCCCCTTGAGCTTCGACCCGGCGCCGACCGAGAACGCCGGCACCCCGGCGCGGGCCATCGAGAAGTGGTCCGAGCGGTAGTAGACGCCCAGGTGCGCCCGCTGGTCGGGTTCGATCTCCAGCTTGTTCCGCTCGGCCACGGCTCTCACGAGGGGCCATGCCGTCGTGCGCTCGGCTCCGGTCACCACGACCGACTCGGGCACGCCGATCGGTAGGATCATGTCGAAGTTCAGATTCAGCGCCGTCTTGCCGAGCGGCACGACCGGGCTCTGCGCGTAGAACTTCGACCCGAGCAGCCCCTTCTCCTCGGCGGTGACGGCCAGGAACAGCGCCGACCGCTTCGGCCGCGGCGACAGCGCCGCCCACTCGCGGGCCAGCTCCAGGAGCAGCGCGCAGCCGGTGGCGTTGTCGGCCGCGCCGTTGTAGATCGTGTCGCCGGCCACGCCGCGGCCGACGCCGAGGTGGTCCCAGTGTGCGGTGAACACGACCACTTCGTCCCTGAGCTTCGGGTCGCTCCCCTCGACGATACCGGCGACGTTGTTGCTGACGATCCGCTCGACCTTCGTTGGGACGTTGCCCTTCAGGTTGACGCCGAGAGAGTACGGTTTGAAGCCCTTCGTATCGGCGGCCTTGAGCGCGCCGTCCACGGTCTGCCCGGCGAGTCCGAGGAGGCGCTCGCCGGCCTTCCGCGACAGCCACCCGGCGAACGCGAGGGCGGGGCGCTCCGGGTCGCGCTTGAGCTGCGCGCCGTCGAGCGGGCGGACGACCGAGTACGGGTACCCGGCCGTTTCGGTGGTGTGGACGATGAAGCACGCCCTGGCCCCGCGGCGGGCGGCCTCCTCGAACTTGAACGTCCACCGGCCGTAGTACGTCAGCGCCTTGCCGCCGAAGAACGCGGGGTCGTCCGACGGCGGCTCGTTGGTGAAGAGGACGACGACCTTGCCCTTCACGTCGGTGCCCTTGTAGTCGTCCCACCCGAACTCGGGGGCGGTGATGCCGTGGCCGACGAACACCGCCTCGGCGTCGAACTCTTCCAGGTCGGCTTGCGTGTGGCTCGTGCCGGAGAACTCCTCCTCGCACGCGAACTCGGCCGCCTTCTCGTCGGCCCTGGTCGCGGTGAGCGTGGACTTCGGGCTGGTGACGACGCGGACCAGGGGCACAGGCTGGAGGTACGTGCCGTTGGCCCCGGCGGGCTTGAGGCCGGCCTTCTTGAACTCGGCGGCGAGGTAGTCGGTCGTCAGCTCCTCGCCGCGGGTGCCCGGGCCGCGGCCCTCCAGGCGGTCGCTCGCGAGGTACGCGACGTGGGCCTTCATCCGCTCGGCCGCGGTCGCGGGCGGGTCGGCGGGGCGGCCGTTCGGCGCGGCGGCCAGGAGCGCCGCGCTCACGAGGGGCAAGGTTCGCAACGTCACGGGTGGCCTCACTCGGGTCGGCGGGGCGGAGAGGTCGGGACCATTCTAACGGCCGGCCGGGGCCGCGGGGCAACGGGAACTGACCGATCGCACGGGCCGCGCGGCCGGCCGGCAGCTATCATTACCTGATCGCCGTCCGGCGCTTGACGACCCTGCCCGCCGGGGTGCCCGTTCCGTTCCGCTCCCGTTCCGGTGGCCGAATGTCTTCCGCTCCCGCCGACGCGCCCGCACTCCAGCCGCCCGCGGGGCCGCTCCCGCTCGAACCGTTGGACCCGAAGCTGACGTCGATTCAGCCCGGCGGGGGCGTCGTGTGCCGCCTCGAGCTGGCCTGGGGCCGCGTGCGGCGGTGCTGGCTCCGGACGGTCCGCCCCGGGTACGTCCGCAGAATGGCCGCGCTCCGCAAGGGCGACTTCAACGGGTGCCCGCACGAGGTGCTCGACCCCCGCGACCTCAAGTTCTTCCGCAACCAGGGCGGGTACCACTGGGAGCCGAAGGACGACCCGTTCCGGTGGCGGGACCGCATCCCGTTCGCCCGCGTCGGGCTCGCCGAACTGCTGGTCTTCTCGGCGGTCACGTTCGGCCCCGCGGCCGCCCTCGCGGCGCTGCTGGCGACCTCCGGGGCCGCCCTCGCGGCGCCGCTGCTGGCGGCCGGGTGGGTGCTGGCCGCGGGGCTCGGCGTCTGCGGCGCGCTCGCGGTGTGGTTCTTCCGCGACCCGCCCCGCCGCGTCCCGGTCGAGCCCGGGCTGGTCATCTCCCCGGCCGACGGGACGATCACCGACGTGGACGAGTTGGCACACGACGAGTTCATCGGCGGCCCGGCGGTGCGGATCGGCATCTTCCTGTCGATCTTCAGCGTCCACATCAACCGCGCGCCGGTCGCCGGGCGGGTGATCGGGCTCCGGTACCAGGCCGGCAAGTTCCTCAACGCGCTGCGGCCCGAGTCGGCCCGCGAGAACGAGCAACTCGCGCTGCGGATGCAGGAGACCGCGTACCCGTACCGCCGGTACATCGTGCGGCAGATCACCGGCGCGATCGCCCGGCGGATCGTGTGCTGGCTGAGGCCCGGCGACGAACTGGGCCGGGGCGAGAAGTTCGGAATGATCAAGCTCGGGTCGCGGACCGAACTGGTGCTGCCGCGCGAGGCCGGGCTGACGATCCGGGCGCGGCTCGGGGACAAGGTCCGGGCCGGCGCGACGGTGCTGGCCGAGTACGCCGCGGTCACGTCGAACGGGGGGACCGGCCATTAAGCGCTACCAGTCACGCCCGAAGCCGCTCAACCTCCTGCCCACGGTCCTGACCCTCGGGAACGCGGTGTGCGGGTTCGGGTCCATCACCCTCGCCACCCGGATGACCGACGGGGACGCCGCAACGGGCCTGTTCGCCGCCGGGTGCCTCATCTTCCTGGCCATGCTGTTCGACGGGCTCGACGGGGCGGCCGCCCGGTGGACGCAGAACACGAGCGAGTTCGGCGCGCACCTCGACTCGCTGTGCGACGCGATCAGCTTCGGGGTCGCCCCGGCGGTCGTGATGTACGAGTTGGCCCGGCCGCACGGGTACCAGCCCACCGTTCTGTGGATCGCTGCCGCGGTTTACATGGTCTGCGCGCTGCTCCGGCTGGCGCGGTTCAACGCGGCCACGGACCGCGACCCGGGCGTGTTCCGCGGGCTCCCGTCGCCCGGCGCGGCCTCCGTGGTCGCGTCGTTCCCGCTCATGGTCCAGGGGCCGAAGGTGCTCGCCGGGGACGCGGCGTGGGTCGGGTGGGAGGCGGTGGACGCCGCCGTCGCCCAGGTGATCCCGATGGTCACCCTCGGCGTCGGGTGCCTGATGGTGTCGCGGGTCCGGTACCCGCACGTGTTCCACTGGCTGTCGCGCGGCCGGCGGCGGACCCGGATCATCGTGACGCGGTTGATCGTGACGGTCGCGGTCGTCGTGGCCGCCCCGCGGGTCGTGGTCCCGCTCCTCACCGGGTGGTACGCCTTCCTCCCCCCGGCCGCCGCGGTCCTCAGCCGCTGGCGGCGGCGGCAACTCGGGGCCGACCCCGCCCCGGGCGCTGACCCGGCCCCCGTTCAGGTGCCCCAAACGCCGCAGTGAGTGCGCCGCGGACACGGCCATTTATCACTTGATCTCGGGCCCACTTCCGGTAACACTCATCGAACTGCCAGAGCACGCGCCCGGACCGCACTCCGGGCGCACCGCGACCCGACCCCCCTAACCGCGCCCCCGCCCCACGCCCTCGCGACACCGAGCGCTGCCCCTATGCCCGATGGCGTCGAGCGCGGCGCCGCGCCCGCGGCGCCGCGTGCCTTCCCCGCAGGAACCTCTCATGCGTGCCGCTCTGACCGTCCGCACCCTGACCCCGCTCGCGCTGGCGGGCGTGGTCGTCGCCCTCTCGACGGCCGCGCCGGCGGCCGGCGACGCCCTCCGGGCCGCGGTCACCCGCGCCGACCTCGACCCCGTCGCGTGCGCGAGCTTCCGCGGGAAGACCCGGTACGCCGCCGAGGCGGACACGGTCGCAGCCGCGCTGGGGCTGAGCGCTCGCGCCAAGAAGTGGGAGGCCGGCCGCGCCGACGGCGACGAACCGGCGGCCGTGCGGTTCCTCGTCGCGTTCCGCGAGGAGAAGTCGCTGGGGACCGTGCAGGTGCCGGCCGGGTTCACACTCGCCCTGCTGAGGGCGGGGCACGAGGGCGCCCCCGACCCGTTCGCCGAGGCGCAGTGGGTCGCGCCGCCGGTCCCCGGGAGGCAGTCGGGCGGGGCGCTCGTGCCCCTGGCAGTCGGGACCCGCACCCGGGCCGTGCTGTTCACCGCGCCCCCGGGCCACGAGCAGCGGCACGCGCTGCACGGCGCGCGGCTGTTCGCCGAGAGGTTGTTCAACGCCGTGCCGTTCGCGCTGGCCTACGCCGACCGCGAGTACCGGCCGCCCAACACCAAGTTCAACCCGTGGCCCGCGGCGAGCGTCACCACCGGCGACGGCCACTGGGTGAACGTCGGGAAGGACAACAACGGGTTCGTTCCCGCGGCCCCGCTCTCGGACGTCAACCCGGCGTGGTTCATCGTGTCGTGGCCGGTCGAGCGCACGGTCGAGGGGCTGTTCCTCGCGTCGAACCTGGACAAGTTCACGGCGGCCGCGTTCGTCGGTGCCCCGGGCGTGAACCCGCGGGCCGGCACGCCGGACGAGTGGCAGACCCTCAAGGACGCGACCGAGGCGACCGACCCGGCCGGCGGCCGCTGGGTGCGGTTCGCGACCCCGGTCCGCACCCGCGGGCTGAGGCTCTGGGCCACACACTCCGAGGACGGAGCGGTCGCGAAGATCCACGGGTTGCACGCGCTCACCCGGCTCGGCGACGACCCGGTGCCGCCGGCGCCGGTCAATGCCGACGAGCCGCCCCCGTTCAAGATCCCCTACGCGCTCGCGGAGGAGAGCGTCGTGTCGCTCGGCGTCAACGGCCCCGACGGCCGCCGCCTGCGGAACCTGGCCGCCCGCAGCACGCAGAAGGCCGGGGCCCACACCGCCGCGTGGGACCTCAAGGACGCGGACGGCAACTTCGTCCCACCGGGGACGTACAAGTGGGTCGCGCTGGCCGGGCCGGAGCTGAAGGCCAAGTACGAGATGACCGTGTACCCGAACGTCGAGGTGCACGCGCCGGACAACTCGCCGTGGCTCAACGGCCACGACGGCCCCGGCGGCTGGATGGCCGACCACACCCCGCCGATGAGCGGGTGCGCCGCGGGCGACAAGATGTTCCTGGGCTCGTGCGTCGCCGAGAGCGGCGTGTCGCTCATCGAGGTGGACACCGACGGCAAGAAGTCGTGGGGCCACCACTCGTTCGCGGCGTGGACCGGGGCGCGGTTCCTGGCCAGCGACGGCAAGGAGGTGTTCGCCGGCATGGAGATCGTCGGCAGCCCGACCGAGGCCGTGTGGGGCGTCGACCTGGCCACGCACAAGGTCCGCGAGGTGTTCAAACTGAACCCGACCTCGCGGCGGACCCGCGGGATGCGCGGCCTCGCGGCCCGCGACGGGAAGCTGTACGTCGCCGTGAAGGGCGGCGAGGCGTGGCTCAACGGGGCCGCCGCGGGCGAGGACGCCGACCTCGCCGCGTGCCTGCCGCTGTACGCGCCGAAGCGGCCGCCCCGCGTGGCGTACGAGGCCGTGCCCGACCCGCAGGGCGACTTCCTCAAGCTGTTCCGGCTCGCCGGCGCCCCGCCGGGCGGCGCGACCGGCTACTCGCTGACGCACATCGAGACCGCCGCGAGCCGCGTGGCCGAGCAGCACGCCGTGCTGGCGTTCCGCAAGCCGGTGCCGATCGGTTGCGCCGTGCTGCCGCCGCCGCTCGACCCGGACGTGAAGTTGACGCTGAGCGTTCTCAAGCCGAACGGAACGTACCCGCCGAACCCCGAGGACGCCTCGCAGTGGGTCCCGTTCGCGAGCAACGCGAAGGCGCCGTGGGACGTGGCCCTCCCGCCGGCCGACACGACGACCCGCGCCGTCCGGCTCACGTTCACCAAGGGCGGCAAGGCCGGCGGCGACGACCCGTTCGCCAAGGAGACCGGCCCGACGAAGACGCCGAAGGTGGACTTCCCGGACATCGACAAGCCGAAGGGGCCGCCCGGAACGGGGCTCGACTTCGGTGCCGACAAGTCGCAGTGGAAGGGCCGCATCGAGGGGCTGAAGTTGCTCCGCCGGCGGTTCGCCAACGTCGCGCCCGAGGCCACGGTCCGCGTGAGTTCGGGCAAGGTCGCGGCCGACGGCACCTGGGACGCGCAGCGAACGACCGCGCTGACCGAGGCCGACCCCGGCGTGTACATGCTGGAGTGGAAGGCCGAGCAGTCGCTCCGCGGGCTGGCGATCAAGGAGATCGACGGCGAGGTGACGAAGATCGACGTGTTCACCGGCGCGGCCGACGCGGTGCCCGGACTCGCCGGCAGCGACGGCTGGCAGACGGTCGCGGAGTACACCCAGCCGCGCCGCGAGTGGTACCAGCCGGACGACTCGCACAACAGCCTCGCCCGCTACCTCGACGGGTACGTGGACTTCGGCAAGGAAGTCAAAACCCGCGCCGTGCGGCTGCGCGTGGTCAAGCAGTGGACCGACCGCGGCGACCGCGGCACGCGCGGCGCCCGCAAGGACCTCGGCGGGCAGACCGTCGACCCGACGCGCTGCCGCGTCTTCGGCGTCGCGGCGCTGAAGTACGTCGGCGGCGAGCCGCAGGTGGAAGCCGCGTCGGCCGAGCGGATCGATGTTCACGACGCCAAGACCGGCGCCGTCACGGCCGAGATCCCGCTCCTCAACGCGGGCGAAATCTGCCTCGACCCGGCCGGCGTGCTGCACGCGATCAGCGGCAAGCAGGTCGTCCGCGTGGACCCGACCGGGAAGGCGCACCAGGCCGTCGTCACCGACCTCGAAGCCCCGACCGACCTCGCGTTCGACAAGGACGGCAAGCTGTACGTGTTCGACGGCGGGAAGGGACGGCAGGTCGTCCGCGTGTACGACGCGGCCGGGAAGTTCCTGCGGTCCGTCGGCACCCCCGGCGGGTTCGTGACCGGCGCGTGGGACCCGACGCGGCTCGGGCACGTCACGGCCATCGACGTCGACGCGAAGGGCCAGCTCTGGTGCGTCGAGACCCAGTACCACCCGAAGCGGGTGACGGTGTGGAACCCGGACGGCACGTTCCGTAAGGAGCTGCTCGGCAACACGCCCTACGGCGGCGGCGGCTCGCTCGACCCGCGCGACAAGACGCGGCTGTTCCACGGCCCGCTGGAGTTCGAGATCAACTGGGAGACCGGCAAGTCGCGGCTGAAGAACCTGACGTACATGGGCTCCGGCCCCCCCGGGCAGGTGCCGGTCTACGCCAACGGTCGCACGTACCTTGTCAACCGCTCCGACCTGCACTCGGTCGAGTGCGGGGCGGTGTACCGCTACGAGAACGGCCGCGCGATCCCGGCGGCGGCGATGGGCAAGGCGACCGCGTTCGAGCCGCTGAAGCGGCCCGACCTCGTCGCGAAGTACGGCACCAAGGCGCTGACCGATTTCCGGTTCATCTGGACCGACCGCAACGGCGACGGCGAGGTGCAGTTCGAGGAGGTCGCGTTCACCCCGATCGGCAAGTTCCACTCGCTGTCGAACTTCAGCCGCGACCTCGGCATTCAGGGCGGCTCGCTGCGGTACGCGGTGAAGGAGTTCCTCCCCAGCGGCGTGCCGGTGTACGAGGAGAAGCCGAACGACTTGCTCAAGGGCCAGTACCTGCAGCAACTCGCCGACGGCAACTTCTACCGCATGGGCTCCGACAATCTGAAGGAGGCCGTGCTGCGGCCCGACGGCAGTGCGCTATGGACGTACCCGCAGGAGGGCAACCCCGGCACGCACGCCCTGGAGCACGCCAAGCCGTACACCCCCGACCAGATCGTGTCGCAGTTCATGATCGTCGGCAACGAGACGGCCCCCGGCGGCCTCGGCGAGTTCGTCGTGTGCAACACGAACGTCGGGTGCTGGAACGTGTGGTCGTCGGACGGCCTGCTCGCCGGCACGCTGTTCCGCGACTTCCGCTCGGGCCGGTCGCGACCGTGGAGCATGCGCGAGCACGCCCGGGGTACGGTGTGGGACGACCTGACCGTCGGCCAGGAGCACTTCAACGGCTACCTGACCAGGACCGCCGACGGCAAGTTCTATGCGGTCGCCGGGCACAACCACATCAGCGTGATGGAGGTGCTCGGGCTCGACAAGTACGTGCGGCTCGGCGGCGCCCTCACCGTGACCGCCGAGGACATCGAGAAGGCCCGCGAGTGGGAGACGCGACGCGCGGCGGCGGCCGTGTACGCGAAGGCGCCGGTGCTGGACGTGTACCGTGTTGCGAAGCCACCGGCGTTCGACGGCCGGTTCTCCGGGTTCGGCCCGGTCGCCGCGCGGCTCGACGGCGCGGCCGAGGGTAGCGGGGTGGACTTCTACGCCGCGTACGACGACAAGTTCCTGTACGTGGGCTACGCCGCCAGCCAGATGGGGCCGCTCAAGAACGCCGGCGCCGAGTTCGAGCGGGCGTTCAAGACGGGCGCGGCGGCCGACCTGTACATCGAGACCGACCCGAAGGCCGACCACGCCCGCAAGGGGCCGGTGGCCGGCGACGTGCGGGTGCTGCTGACGCACCTCGGCGGGAGCGGGAAGGCCGTGCTGTACCGCCCGGTCGTTCCCGGCACCCCGCCCGACAGGGCGTACCGGGTGCGGTCGCCGATCGGTGAGGTCACGATCGACGAGGTGCGGCTCGTGACCGGGCCGCGGGTCGTGATCGGCGGGTCCGGCACGCAGTACACGCTGGAGGCGGCGCTCCCTCTGAGCGAGTTGGGGCTGAAGGCGGCGGCCGGGACCCGCGTGAAACTCGACTGGGGCGTGCTGGTGTCCGGTCCGGAGGGGACCGAGGTCATGAAGCGCGTGTACTGGGCGAACCAGGCGGCGCAGATCGTGGCCGACGCGCCGTCCGAGGCCCGGCTCAGCCCGCACCTGTGGGGCCACGCGGTGTTCCACGGGGCTCGCGGCGACGAGTCCCGCCTCGACGCCCCGATCGGTCCCAAGAAGAACAAGGACGTCGACGACATCCTCGACGACCTGAAGCGCAAGAAGTGAGCCGGCGGACGCCGGTCGGGATCCGCTCCAGGTGGTTGGCGGAGCCCCCCGTGGCGGCCCGTGAGGGCGAACGATCCCGGAAAGAGAACTCGGGGGCCAGCGGCGCGCAAAAACGCCCCGGGTCGGGGGTGAACCCGGCCCGGGGCGCGTCAGTCGCGAACCGGTCACCTTACTTGGTGGTCGCCTCGACCTTGGTCACGACGACCTTCTTGTCCTTGGACTCGGTCGTCACCTTGACCGCGGTGCCCGCCTTGAGGTCCTCGAGCTTGCCTTCCTTCCCGTCAACGGTCACCTTGGCGTCGGCCGGGATCGCGTGGGTGTGCTCCTTCTTGCCTTCCTTGTCCGTCATCGTGAGCTTGCCGTCGGCGACCTTGACGACCTTCCCCTCGTGGGTCCCGGCCTTCTCTTCGGCGAGGGCAACGCCGTTGAACGCCACGAACGCCACCAGCGCAACCGCCACGAACGTGCGACGCACCATGTCAGACTCCTGGAGAATGGGTTGACTCTGTCACCGCCCCGAGGGGCGGGTGGGCGGCCCGCTCGAACCGCGAGTCGGTCGGGGCCGCCGGAGACAGGTTATACACGCGCGACCGCTCGGGTAACTGATTGTGAGCATTTTCTGAGCAATTTTGTCCCGAGCGGACGGACGAGTTACGGTGCGGTCGGCGGCGCGCGTGTTGCACTGCCCCGGTCCTGATGCTTACTGTTGTTCATGGGTGCCCGCCATGTGGACCGTTCCAGACGTGCTGCTGTCCCTCGCCCCCGCCGACCTCCCCACCAATCGATCGGCCCGGTTCGACGGCACCGGGTGCGAAGTGCCCCTCGACCGGTTCGACCCGCCGGACCGCGACATCATCCGGCGGCTCTACGCCGCGGTGAAACAGGTTCACGCGCTGCGCCAGGCCGGCGGCCCCGAGGCCGCGTTCGTCGGGGCGGTCGTCGGGGCCACCGCGGACGGCGGCCTCATGGCGGCCGCGAGCGCCCTGGGCGACGCCACCCGGTCGGCGGGCCGCGCCACACCGGAGGTGTACAAGGCGCTCCACGACGTCCGCGGGGGCGGGCTCACGGTGTTCCTCGGGGCCGCGGAACTCCTGGCCGCCGCACCGAGCGACCGCGGGTTGCTCCGGATGGCGGCCGACGCCGCCCGGGACCACGCCAAGATCATGCGGAACCTGCTGCCCGACATCGACCCCGTCGGTCGCGCCGCCGACGAGTCCGCGAAGCCGCACGGGATCGACCACTTCACCACCAAGTGGGCCGGCGCGCGGGTCGGCCCGGGGGCGACCGTGGCCGTCCGGTGCGCGTTCGCCGGCGACGTGTCGGCCCGGTGCCTGGAGACCGCGAGCGTGGACCGGGTGGTGTACAACTACGTCAACAACGCGGCCCGGTTCTCGGCCGACGGCGCGGTGACCCTGTGGGTCGTCCCGGCCGGCGCGGGGCTGTCCCGGTGGGTGGTGCAGAACGCCATCGCCCCCGACCAGGCGGCGTTCCTCGCCGAGCGGGTCGGGGGCGATCTCGGGCGGTTGTTCGGCGGGGGGATCACCCGCGGCGGCACCGGCATTGGACTGGCCAACTGCGCCGACGTGGTGGCCGACTGCTTCGGCCTCGACGGCCCCGCCGAGGCCGTGCGGTCGGGCTACCTCGGGGCGGCCCTGCGGGGCTCCGACTTCTACGCGTGGTTCCACTGGCCCTCACTCGCGCACCCGCCGCGCGACTGAGCGGGGCCGCCGTGCCGGCGCGACCCCGCGGCGACTCAGGGCGCGGCCGCGGGCGGCTGCGACTGGCCGGTCTTCGGCTGCTCGACGCGGACGAGGAGCATCTGGTCGGTCGTCTGCGTGCCCACGTGCAGCAGGCACGGGCACTGGGCCTGCGTGAGGTTGTACAGGCCGGCCTCGAACACCCGGTCCTTCTTCTTGCCGATGGTCCACGCCGCCCGCTGCGACTTCTTGTCGACCGAGCCGTAGACCTCGGTCGTCGTGTCGGCCACGCCGTCGTAGAAGTTCCCGCGGATGACGCCGTCCTTGTTCACCGCGAGCTGGAAGATGTTGTTCGACGTCTTCTCGTCGCCGGACACGAGCGCGTACACGCCGAGGGGCTTCCACTCGTCCGTCGGGGTCGGGGCCGCGGCCTGGCCCTGGGTGGCGATCGCCGTGGCCTCGTCGGCGAACTGCTGGGCGGTGCCGCCGGCCTGGCCGTCCACGTACACGTTGCTGTCCTGGATGACGACGGTGCTGCCGTAGTCGTAGTCCGGGGCGGAGGCCGCCGCGAGGCCGCAGTACGCGGCGACGTCGGCGTAGCTCGCCGCGGTCCACGCGGCGCCGGCGGCCCACCCGGCCGCGGCCCAGCACCCGGGGTGCGCGGTGTACCACCCGGGGTAGAACGCACCGTAGTACCCGAACCCGGTGCGGACGTAGCCCGCGTGCGTGCCGAGGTACCCCCTCGACCAGTACGCGGTGCTGTGGACCCCGTTGGCCCCGTACACGCTCGCGTAGTGGCTCATGCTCCCCGTGTACCGGTTCCCCGAGAACGCGGTGTTCCAACTGCTCTCGCCGTACCGCCCGTCGACCGAGCCCGACGTCCCGCCGACGGTCCGCCCGCCCGGCCCGGACGCGACCCCGGCCGAGCGGTCCGCGGTGTACGTCTTGCCGCCCGCGGTGGTCACCGTCGTGTCGCGGGTGCCGCCCGCCGCGACCCCGCCGTACCGGCCCTCGGCGATGCCGCGGGAGCCCGAGGTGGTGACGCTGCCGCCGGCCGCGTCGCTCCAGGTGTGGTCGTAACTCCCGCCCGCGGCCCGGCCGCCCCATCCGTCGACCGACGCCGTGGACCGCGAGCCCGAGTAGCTCCCGCCGTACCGGTCGGCCCCGCTGAAGCTGCTGAAGCTGCTCCCGTAGCCCCGGTCGAACCCGCCGCTGTAGCTGTGCTCGAAGCTGCCGCCGTAGCTCCCGCCGCGGCTGAACCCGCCGCCGCCGTACCCGCGGCCGCTGACCTCGTTGACCGCCGCGAGCGCCCCGGCGCTCACGAACGCAAACAGAATGACGTGCTTCACGGTGATCGCTCCTGTGGTTCGGTGTGGGTGTGGGTTACTTCGCCGCGGCGCGGGTGAGCCGCACGGGCGGGGCGTCCTTGACGCGGGCGTCGCCGAGGACGCGGTCGACCACTCGCCACGTGATCGCATCGGGAGCGACCCGCTGGAGGATGATCCGCTCGGCCGTCGGGGTGCCGTCGGCCAGCACCCCGTGGGCGTCGATCACCCAGCTCTTGCCGTCGCAGAACCACAGCCCCTGCGAGTGCGCGCCGTCGTCCTCGAACGCCCACGAGCGGATGCGGCCGGTCTCGGGGTCCGCGGCGATCCGAACGGTGCCGGTGACCGGCTCCTTGCCGGCCGGGGTGCGGGTGAACGTCGCGGTCAGGTTCGGCTTCTTCGGGTCGCGGGCGAACGTGAACGTCACCGCGTCGTCCTTCACCCTGGCGGTCCAGTTGCCGAGGAGCCAGTCGAGGTCCTCGAGCCGGTCATTGCCGACGCCGGCTTCACTGGAAAGCGCGATCTTCCACTGCCCGCCCTCGCGGGCGTGAACGGTGACGTAGGACGTGGTCCCCGGCAGGTCCTTCGGGCCGCGGGTCTGGCGGACCAGCCCCTCCTCGACGGCCACGTCCTTGGCAGGGAACCGCACCGACTTCACCAGCACCTCGACCCTCGCGCCGGCGTTCGCCTTGAAGAACTCGGCGTACGCCTTCTCGATGGCGAGGCGGCCGCGGAACGTCTCGCCGGTCGCCTCGCGGGACTCGCCGTTCGCGGTCCACAGTGCGGCGACGGCCTTCGCGTCGCCCGTGTTGAACGCCGCCTCGAAGTCGCGGGCCGACTTGACGACCGCAACGCGATCCGCGTCGTCGGGCGCGGCCGCGGCGACGACTTGAGCGGCCGGGAGCGCGACGGCCGGGGGAGGGGACTGGGCCGGGCCGCGGTACGCCACGGCGAGCGCCGCGGTCGCGACCGCGGCCGCCGTCAGGATGGTCGAGCGGTTCATGGTACCTCGTCGGGGTCGGGTCGGTCCCGCGCGTCGCGGCCCGGTCGCGGGAGAACCCACGAGCCGCGACGCCGGTTTGCATTACCTTCTGGTGCCGAGTGTAGCCCGCGGGGCGGCGGAGTGCCTTGAGATTCTGGTGAGTGGGCCCCCCGGTGCGAGTGGTGCGAGGTATCCGGTCGCGGGCGGCCCGCCGCCGGGCTACACTGTCCCGCACGCCCGCCGTGCGACCCCGGCGGCCGCTCCCACACCCGGGTCGCGTCTCCGCTCGTGAGTTCACCCCACATGACGAAGCGCCTCACCGCCGCCGCCCTGCTCGCGGCCTGCGCCGGGCTCGCCGGTCCGTTCGCCGCGGCCCGGGCCGACAAGGCCGCTGATCTGAAGGCGGTCGCCTCAACGATCGACGGCTACCGCTGGGAGTTCCCGTGCAAGGACGCGATGCCCGAGACCCCGAAGGAGGGGGCCGACTGCGTGTCGGGGCTCGTGACCGGTGACCCGAAGAAGACGGACAACTTCGCCGCCGAGAAGGCGTTCGGGGGGGAGAAGGGGAAGCGGTACAAGGTGACGCTACGGTTCCGCGGCGTGGTCGAGCCGATGATGTACAAGAACGGGACCAAGGACGGCGACTACTTCTACATCGGCGGGGAGCCGGACAACGGGACGTACAACATCTACAAGATCTCGGTCTCGTCGCCGAAGGCGCACTACTACCTGAACCGCCAGGACAAGGTCGGCCACAAGATCTTCACCATCGACTACACGAAGACGATCGAGATCGACGGCGGGGCGACCGTGTCGTTCCTGGGCGACGGGCAGAACGGGCGGCTCATCTCGAACTTCCTCAAGCTCGTCGTGACCGACGTCAAGCCGGCCCCGAAGCCGTTCAACGGGCAGTTCGTGCAGATGGACGTGGTCAAGGTGGCCGAGGCGAAGTGACACGGGCCGCCCTGTCCCGCGTCGTCGGTCACGGGCGCTTCGGGTCGCCCACCCGCAGCGCCTCGGCCTCGGCCCGCAAGAGTTCGACCTGGAGGGTCGCCACCCAGTCCCACGTCTCCGGCGGCGGCGGGGCGGGAAGGAACCACCTCTGCTGGTCCGCGAGCCACGCATCAACCTGGGCCAGGAGGGGGGCGGCCTCGTCGCGCTTCCCCTCCCTCAGCGCGAGGAGCGCGAGAAGCACCTGGGTGGTCGCCGCCGGGCTGTCGCGGAACAACTCTTTCGCGCGGGTGAGTGCCTGTCGGGCGGCGGCGTGGTCCCCGGCCCGGAAGTGCGCCAGCCCCAGACACTCCCAGGAGGTCTCCCGGAGCGGGTGCGCCGCGTGGTACCGCTTTGCGAGCGCGACGAGGCGGGCGGACTCTTCGGAGCCCGTCGGGAGCAGGCCGCCGAGCCGGAGCGTCGGGTACGGGTCCGCCGCGTCGCCGTCCCGGGTGCGCTTCGCGAGTACCTCGGCGCGCAGGCCGCGGTAGCCCGCTGCGTCGCCCGCTTTCAGCAGGAGCGCCGCGTACGCCTCCGTCGTTCGCGGACTCTGTATCCCGTCGCCGGGGAACAGGGTCGCGTAATCGGCGCGGGCCTCGGCCCAGCGCCGGGACCGGGCCAGGAGGTCGCCCCGCTGTTCCCGCTCCAGGGGCGACAGGTTGCCAACTGCGAGCGCCCGGTCGCGGTGGAACGCGAAGGCAAACGGTGCCGCACTGGACCCTTCGGCCCGGGCCTGGTGCCAGGCGAACGCCCGGCCCGCGGCCTGCGCCGCGAGGGCCGCCTTGCCCGCCGGGGCCGAGGCGTCGGTCGCGTCCCACACGGTTGCGGTCCGGTCCCAGTTCGACGCGATCAACTTCGCCCCGTCGCCGGACCACGCGACCCGCGGGTTGAACCCGTTGTCCCCGGGCCGCGGGCCGGCCCCGCGGAGGAACAGCACGTCCTGACCCGACGCCACGTCCCACACCTGAACCCGCTCACGGGTGACGCCGGCGAGCCGCGTCTCGTCCGGGTTGAACGCCAGGTCGCCGAGTTGCCCCGGCACGGGGAGCGGTCCCTCGTGCAGCGGCGACCCGTCGCGCGCCCACACGCGGACGCCCCCGTCCCCGGCCGCGGCGACGTACCGCCCCCGGGGGCTGAACGCCGCGGCCGTGACTCCGTCGCCGGGCACCGGCAGCGCCCGTGCGGGGCCGCCGGAGAGCGGGACCACGGTCAGTGTCGCGCTCCCGGGTCGGGCGGCGAGCCGCCCCTCGGCGGAGCGGTCGAAGCCGCGGCGAGCTTCTAACAGTTCCCCCCCGTCCGGGCTGAGCGCGACCGCGTCGGTGACCTCGTCGGCGGACGATTCCTCGCGGACGGTGCGGCCGGTCGCGGCGTCCCACACCTTCAACTCGCGGACGATGCGACCGTCGCGGACCCCGTCGGCGGCGGTAGCGACGTGGCGGCCCTCGCGGTCGCAGGCCACGTACCGCACGCGGACGGTGTGGCCCCGCAGCGACGCGACCTCCCGCCCCGTTGCCGTTTCGAGCACCAGGACTACCAGGTTCCCGTCACCGACCGCGGCGAGCCGGGTGCCGTCGGCGGAGAACGCGCTCGGTGCGGCGGGCACCAACCAGGTGTTCGAGCACGGCAGGTCGCACCCGGTCGTGCCGCCGGTGCGATCATCCCACCGCCGGAGGATGCCGCCGAGGCTCAGCACCAGTGCCTCGCGGCCGCCCCCGGCGAACCCGACCGCAGCGACGTCGCGGCGGCCCGCGGCGAACGACGCGGCCTCGACGAACTCGGCCCCGCGGGTGCCGTCCCACACCTTGACCTCCCCGGGTTGCACCGCGGCCGAGGCCAGGGACCGCCCGTCCGGGTGGAACGCGACCGCGGTGGCGCGCCCGGTGTGCCCGCGGTACACGACCGGGTCGCGGTTCGTTCCCAGTTCGCGGACCCGGACCGTCCCGTCGGTGCCGGCGGTCGCGACGGCCTGCCCGTCGGGCCGGAACGCCGCCGCCGTCACCCGGCCGTCGTTCCCGGAGAACGACTTCGCCAGTGCCACCGTCACCCCGTCGCCCGCGCCCGCGGTGACGTCCCAGATCGAAATCTGGTCGTCGGCCAGCGCCACCAGCCGCGCGCCGTCGGGGCTGACCGCGACCGCCCCCTGGACCTCGGGGAACGCCCGGACCAGGTGCCCCCCGGCCGCGGAGCGGAGTTCGAGCCCGTTCGGGCCGTCGAGCACGAGGAAGCGGTTGTCCGGGGTGAACGCGGCGCGGCCCAGGCGGGTGGGCGAGGCGCGGTACGCCTCGGTGCCCGTCGCCGCGTCGTAGACCCGCACTGGGTGCGTGTCGTGCGCCGCGGCCAAGAGCCGGCCGTCGGGGCTGAAGGCGACCCCGTGCGCCCCGTCGGCGGCCTGGCCCGGGAACTCGCGGACCACGCCGCCGGTCGCCGCGTCCCGGAGCTGGACGAACCCGCCGCCCCCCCGCCAGTTCTCGCCCCCCACGGCGATCGTTCGGCCGTCGGGGCTGTACGCGACGCACCGGGCCAGGTGCGGGACCGCCGCGCGCCACCGGGGCCGCCCCGTTGCGGCGTCGAGTACCCGAACGGTGCCGGTCTCGGGCGCGGCGATCGGGTCGCCCCCGCAGCTCGCGAGCCAGCGGCCGTCGGGGCTGTACGCCACGCCGGTCGCCCAGGGGGCCGCGTCGGGACCGGTGAGGAGGTCGCCGTGGTTCAGGTTGCGGAGGTAGTGCCACTCCCAGTCGCGCCGCTCCGGCGGGCACCGCTCCAGCAGGCGCCCGGCGGCCCCGACGTTTTTGAGGAGCCACTGCGACCGGGCCTGTGCAATGTTGCCCAGGTACACGCTCCGCTCGGACCGGTCGAGCGCGCCCTCGGCGCGGCCCCGCTGCCGGGCCTCCTCGTCGCGGGCCGTGCGGGCGTCGAGCATCGCGGCCGTGACGCCCGCGAACCCGGCGAGGGTCACGGCCGCGACCAGGCCCATGAGCGCCGCGACGCCCGGGTTCCGCCGCGCCCACTTGGCCAGGCGCTCGCGGCCGGTCACGGGCCGGGCGCGGATCGGCTCGCCCGCGAGGAACCGGCGCAGGTCCGCAGCGAGGTCCAGGGCCGAGGCGTACCGCTGGGCCGGGGCCTTGCGGAGGCACTTGAGGCAGACCGTTTCGAGGTCGCGGGGGACCGAGGGCCGCGCCCGCCGCGGCGGCACCGCCTCGTCGAAGCTCACGCGGAGCAGGGTGGCGACCTCGTCCCCGCCCGCGAACGGGGTGCGGCCGGTGAGGGCCTCGTACAGGATGACCCCGAGGGCGTGGACGTCGGTGCCCGGCCCCACGTCGGCCCGGCGGCCCTGGGCCTGCTCGGGGGCCATGTACTGCGGCGTGCCGAGCACGTCCCCGGTTCGGGTCCACCCGTCGGCCGCGTCGCCGTGGAGCGCCAGACCGAAATCGGCGACCTTCGGCTCGGTCGCGTCGCCGCGCCCGACGAGGATGTTCGCGGGCTTCAGGTCGCGGTGGACGACGCCGGCCAGGTGGGCCGCGTGGACCGCCAGCGCCAGCGCCTCGATCAGTTCCGCGGCCGCGGCCGGGGCCAGTGCCGCGCCGCGGAACCGGTCCCTGAGGGTGCCGCCCTCGACCAGTTCCATCGCGAGGTACGGCAGGCCGTCGTACTCGCCGACGTCGTACACCTGGACGACGCCGGGGTGCCGGAGCCGCGCCACGGCCTCGGCCTCGCGGCGGAACCGGGCGCGGAGTTCGGGCGAGGCGTGGCGGCCGGCCAGGACGACCTTCAGGGCGACGGGGCGGTTCAGGTCGACGTGCCGGGCGCGGTACACCACCGCCATCCCCCCGCGGCCCAACTCGCCCTCGATCTCGTACCCCGGGACGAGCGGGGGCGGCCCCGGCTCGGGGGCGGGCCGGGGCCGGGCGACCGACGCCCACCCCTGCTTCAACCGCGAGAGCAGTTCGGGCGGCGCGCCGGCATCGGCCGCGTCGGGGCGGAGCAATCGGTCATGGCGCTGGAGTTCGGTGGTCTCGACCGCGAGCCCGAGGAGCGTCTGCTGGCAGCGCGGGCAGTCGCCGAGGTGGCGCTCGATGACGGCGGATTGGGCACCGGGAACGGGCTCGTCGAGGAGGGCGGCCAACCGCTCCGCCGGGGGACAGGGGGTCACGGCGGTGCCTCCGGGGAGCGGGTGAGTTCGCGGCGGGCGGGGCGGGGTCACGGACCGTCCGCGTCGCCCTCGAGCCGGCGGACCTCGTCCCGGAGGAACCGCTGGACCTTGCTGCGGGCGACCCACACGGCCCCCACTTGCATTCCGAGTTCCGCGGCCGCTTCGGCCCCGGACTTCCCCTCGACGGCGGTGAGTTCGAACGCCCGCCAGGTGTGCGGGTGGACCCGGAGCCGGACGGCCCCCATCGCCACTTCGAGCGTCTCCCGCTCGGCCTCCTCTTCGAGCCGGCGGAACAGGTCGTCGGCGGCCCCCGGGTCCGCGAGTTGCTCGATCACCGCGTCGTACCCGTCCGACGGGACCCGCTTGCGGGACGCGAGGAAGTCGCGCCACGCCCGGAACGCGATCGTCTTGAGCCACCCGCGGAAGCTGCCCCCGGGCCGGTACTCGAACGAGCCCATCTGCCGGGCCAGTTCGAGCATCACGTTCTGGGTCACGTCGCTGGCGTCGGCCTCCTGCAGCCCCCACCGCCGGCACCAGGCGTACACACGGCCCCCGTACCGGTCGACGAACGCGTTCCACGCCCCCTGGTCGCCGGGGTCGCGGCGGAGCCGGCCCAGCAGCGTCAGGCTCGTCGTCGAGTCGGAGGTGGCCCCCATGAACACGTTCTCCGCGAGCGAACGAACCTAACGGCCGACCGTCGGGATTGGACCGAGTTTGTTTTCGGTAATCGCGGCGCTGCCGGCCATGAAGTTTCCCGGGTGGCACCATTCGGAGGTCGGCCGGGGGGGGCACGCGGGCCGCCGGCCGGACCCGCGACCGCTGGTGTGCGAGAAAACCCCGTCCAATCGGAGCCGGACCCGCTCTCTGACAACGGACTTTTATTCCGTTCACGTCGTCGTTCGGCTCCATTCTCCCGGAGGTTGGAATGTCTCTCCGCCCGCGCCGGCTCGCCGCCGGCTTCACGCTCATTGAACTGCTCGTTGTCATCGCGATCATCGCGGTCCTGATCGGCCTGCTGCTCCCCGCGGTCCAGAAGGTGCGCGAGGCCGCCGCGCGCATGAAGTGCCAGAACAACATGAAGCAGATCGGCCTCGCCCTGCACAACCACCACGACGTGAACAGTAAGTTCCCGTCCGGGGTGAGCAACGCCCTGAACCCGAACTACGCGACCGCCACGAACTGGTGCGGGAACCCCGCGAACCCTGGCGACGTGGCCAACTCACGCGCCCCCTGGACGGTGATGATCCTTCCGTACCTGGAGGAGGGCGCGAGGTTCAACACGTTCACCCTCACCGCGAACTTCACGACGAGTTCGAACGTCCCCAGCACGAACGCCAACAACCAGGCCGCGTTCGCGCGGCCGAACGCCAGGTTCCAGTGTCCGTCGGACCCGAACTCGGGTCCGGGCGTCAACAACACCAACTACCACGGGGTCCAAGGCGGCGGGACGCCCCCTGCGGCCACGACGCCCGACTTCTGCTCGACGGTCGGCGGCAACCGCATGTTCTTCCGCAACGGCACCCTGTACCTCAACTCGGCCACCGCCATCCGCGACATCACCGATGGCACCACGAACACGTTCCTGGTCGGGGAAACGAAGTACTGCACGACCCCGACCGGGCGTAGCGACGGCATCCACGTCGGGTGGGCGTCGGGCACGAACCTGCAAGAGTTCGGGAACCCGTACGGGGTCGCCGCGGCGGTGCTGCAGATCAACTCGATCACCACCAACGGCGGGAACGCCGACCAGCTCAGCAACTTCTCGCGGCTGTTCGGCAGCTTCCACACGGGCGGGTGCAACTTCGTGATGTGCGACGGCTCGGTGCGGTTCGTGTCCGACACGATCGCACTCGCGACCTACCAGCAACTCGCCGTCCGGAACGACGGGCTGCCGCTCGGAGGTGCGCCGTGAGCGTGTGCCACCTCGTCCGTGCGGTCCTCGTCGCCCTGGTCGCCGCGCCCGCCGTGGGGTGCGCCGACGGCGGGGCGAAGCGGTACTCGGTGTCCGGGGCGGTCACGCTGGGCGGTCGCCCGGTTCCCGCCGGGGAGATCGTGTTCGAACCGGACTCAGCCAAGGGCAACAACGGCCCCGGGAGCGTGGTCCGAATCAGGAACGGGCGCTACCAGACGGAACCCGGGCTCGGGGTCGTCGGCGGGGCGTACGTCGTCCGGATCACCCCGATGAGCGGCACCCCGTTCGGGGACTCGCTCGACGGCAAGCCGCTGCTCCCCGCCCCGCGCGTCGAAGCCGTCGAGTTCCCGGCCGCGGACAGCACCCGGGACTTCGACGTTCCCGCCCCGGCCCAAAAACCACCGGGGTAGTGGCCGGCCCCGGTCGTGGGCCTCGTCCCACTGCCTCGGTGGGTACAGGCCCGCGTCGAGTAAGGACCCGGCCCCGTCTTCCCATTCTTGGGGCCGGCGAACGCCGGAGCCCCCCCGAACGCCCACTCGCCCCCCTCGTTCCACGGGCCGCGCGCGTCCTTGCCCACCTCGCCCTCCCCGGTCGGGTCGAAGAACTTGTTGACCGGGCTTTCGACGGCGGATCCACCCGACCGATAACGTGTCCTTCCCGGGACCTCGAGGGCCGCGGAGAGGACCGTTCGAGCAGCACGTTGCCGAACCGCGGGTCCAGGGACTCAACGCGGGCGGTGTCCATCAGCTTCTTCACGTGGGGGAACACCGCACCCCCGCACCCTCCGCCGCACGGCCAGGGTGCGTCATCGCCCGCGGGTCAGAACTTGCTCAGCGACGGGACCGCTGAACGTCCCAGCCAGGGGCCGGCCTTGCCCCGTTCAGCCACCCCCGGGCCGGTGCGGTCGGCGGCCGATTCGCCGCGATCCCGGTGTCGGGGGATCGGTGACGGGCAGTTCCCGACTTCCCGGGGCGCGCCCGGTTTCGGGCCGGGCACCGGTGTTGCAGGCAATCAGGTGGCACCGGCGACTCCGGTGCCGGACACCTATCAGGAGGACACTCCATGGCAACGATGGAAGCGGTCGGCACCCGGGACGCGGCTCCCGTGTTCAGCCGGATCAGTTGGGGGGCGCTGCTGGCGGGCCTGTTCGTGACGCTCGCGGTGTTCGTGCTGCTGAGCACGCTGGGCGTGGCGGTCGGGGTCTCGTCGGCCGATGCCGCCTCGCGCGACACGATCGCGACCGGCGCGGGGGTCTGGGCGGTCGCCACCGCCCTGGTCGCGTTCCTGTGCGGCGGGTGCGTGGTCAGCCGGTTCACGACCGGCGAGTCGCGGGCGGAGGCGGTGGTGTACGGGGTCGTCATGTGGGGCGCGGCCTTCGCCATGATCCTGTGGGCCACCGGCTCGGTGCTCCGCACCGGCGCGACCATGGCCGTCGGGTCGATGAACGTGGCGGCCAACGCGGCGCCCCAGTCGGAGAACTGGGAGCAGGCGGCGCGGCGGGCGAACCTGACCGACGCCCAGGTCAACCAGATGCGGGCCGAGATGCCGACCGCGGCGCGGGTACAGGACGTGTCGGCCGCAGCGGCGTGGTGGTCGTTCGCCGGGGTCGCGCTGTCGATGGCCGCGGCGATCGGCGGGGCGGTGATGGGAGCCGGCCCGAACCCGTCCCTGGGCGGGGTACAGTTCCCCCGCACCTCCCCGTCACCGGCACCCGGCCTGTGATTCGGTACGCGGCCGCGGCGCGCCGCCCGGGCCCTCCGATCCTTCCGGGGCCCCGCACCGTGACCGCCCACCTTGCCACCGCCGACGCGGCGGGCGCGGGCCGTGCCCAGTTCACCCGGGGCGTGCTCATCGCCGGCCCTGCCGCCGCTCCCGGGGAGTGAAGGCACCCCGTGGCCGATGCCGGCCGGACCGCGGGATCACAAGGGCCGGCACTACACCAGAGGAAGTCATGACCCCTGCCAACACGGGCGTCGGTGCGAGCGGTTCCGAGGTGATCACGGCGATCGGGGTGTTCCCCGACTACGCCGCGGCCCACCGTGCGGTGTACGAGCTGCGCCGGTGCGGCTACCGCGACGATCAGATCGGCGTCCTCGGACCGAACACGGTGCCGCCGCAGGGCGAGCGGTCCGGGTTGCCGAACGACCCGACGCACACCCGCTGGGAGGAAGGTGCCGGGATCGGGGCCGCGGCCGGCGGGCTGGCCGGGCTGGGACTGGGCGCGGCCATCGCCGCGGGTCTGATGTCCCCGCTCGGCCCGGTCGTCGCGGGCGGATGGCTCGTCGCGCTCATCGCCAGCGCCGGGTCCGGGGCCGCGGTCGGCACGGTCGTCGGCGGGCTGGCCGGCCTGGGCGTGCCGGAGGAGGACGCCCGGTGGTACGCGGGCGAACTGGAGGCCGGCCGGGTCGTCGTCACCGTCCGCGGGGGCGACTCGACCCGGGCCGCGGAGGTCCTTCACGCCCACGCGGCCGTGCGCCCGCCGGCCGGAACCGCGATCCCCGGCAACGCGCTGCCCGTCACGCCGTACTGAACACGGACGCCGGTGCGGGAACTACTGGGCGTCGTTGGGCACCGGCTCGTCGAAGACCCTCGGGTGGGAACCCCGGTGACGACGCGGCCGGTAACCTGCCGGCTCTGTACCCACGGGGCCGTTCGTGTTCGGCTCGCTCCGTTTTCGCGGGCGCGGCCCGCCGCCCGCGATTAACGGGCCCCTGCTCGCTTCACCTCGGCCAGCACGCCCGCCACCGCCTTCGGTTCCGGCGGCTTCACGAGGTGGTGATTGAATCCGGCGTCCGCCGTGCGGCGGCGGTCCTCCTTCTGCCCCCACCCGGTCAGCGCCGCTAGCACCACGTTCTCCAGGCCGGGCTGCTGGCGCAACCGGCGGGCCACTTCGTACCCGTCCATCCCCGGCATCCCGATGTCCAGGAACACCACGTCCGGCCTGTATCCCTTCGTGACCTCCAGCGCGGCCGGGCCGTTGTGCGCCACCCGGACCTCGTGGCCCTGGAGTTCGAGCAGCACGGCGAGGCTGTCGGCGGCGTCCCGGTTGTCGTCCACGATCAACAGGCGGTGCCCCGAGGGCACCGCCGCATGTTGTTGCTCCCCCGTACCTTGGGCCTGGGCTTGTTCGGGTCCCTGCACCGCGACCGGCAGCCGAACCACGAACTCGCTCCCCCGGCCCAACCCGGCGCTCCGGGCCGCGACCGACCCGTTGTGCATCTCGACCAGGTTCTTCACCAGGGTCAGCCCGATGCCTAGACCGCCCTGGGCCTTCGTGGAGGCGTGGTCCACCTGCACGAACAACTCGAAGATGCGGGGCAGCATGTTCGGGGCGATTCCGATGCCGCTGTCCCGCACCCGCAGCACGGCCTCGCCGCCCTCCCGCTCGGCGGTGAGCCAGATGCGCCCGCCCGGTTCCGTGTACTTGGCCGCGTTCGTCAGGAGGTTGCCGACGACCTGGGCCATCCGCACCGGGTCGGCGTGGAGCGGGAGGGGGTCGGGGGGGAGCAGCACCTTCAAGTCGTGGCCCTGGGCGTCGATGAGGGGCTGCACCGTCTCGACGGCACGGGCGGCGACGGTGGCGAGTTCGATCCGCTCCTTGCGGAGTTCGATCTTGCCCCGCATCACCCGGGACACGTCCAGGAGGTCGTCCACCAGCCGCACGAGGTGGTGGACCTGTCGCTCCATCATGTCCCGGGACCGTTCGACCGTGGTGGCATCGACCCGCGGCAGCTTGAGGATCTGGAGGGCGTTGCGGATCGGGGCCAGCGGGTTGCGGAGCTCGTGGGCGAGGGTCGCCAGGAACTCGTCCTTCCGCCGGTCGGCCTCGCGGAGCGCCTGGTACAGGTGGGTGTTCTCGACGGCGACCCCGGCCCGTTGCGCCAGGTCGACCGCCAGGGCGAGGTCCCCGGCCGTGTAGGCCCGCCCCGACTCGGCCGTGGCGAACGTCAGAACGCCGAACGGCCGGCCCGACACGACCAGGGGGACGCACAGGTACGACCGCAGCCCGAGCGAGCGGATCAGGCCCAGGTGCCGCTCGTCCCTCGCCCCCCGCACCAGCATCTCGTCGGTGATGTCGGCGACGAGTTCCGGCCGCCCCGTGCGGAGGACGGCGTACCCGCCGGTCGGCGCGTCCGGGCCCGGCGGGTAGTTCCGCATCAACTCGTGGGCCAGGGCGACCTTGGCGGCGTCCTGGTGCGAGACGGCCAGCCGCCGCAGCGTGCCGTCGGCGCCCGCCACGTCCACGGCCGACCAGTCGGCGAAGTACGGGACGGCCAGGTTCGCGACCTTCTGCAACGTGCTCTCGTAGTCCACCACCCCGGCCAGGGCGGCGCTGGCCGCGGCCAGGTACCGGGACGCCTCCGCGGCCCGCTTCTGCTCGTGGATGTCCGTGGCGGTTCCGAACCAGCGGGCGATGTTCCCCGCCTCGTCGCGGACCGCCACCGTCCGGATGAGGTGCCAGCGGTAGGTCCGCTGCCGCAGGTCCAGCAGCCGCACCTCCATCTCGAACGGCGTGCCAGTTCGGACGGACGCCGCCCAGCGCTCGGTGGCGGGCGGGGCGTCCTCGGGGTGAAGGATCTGGCCCCAGCCCTCGTTCCCCAGGGACTCCGGCAGCCCGGTGAACCCGGTCCAGCGGCGGTTCATGTAGTCGATGTCGCCGCCCGGCAGGGCGGTCCAGACGATCTGCGGCATGGCGTCGGCGAGCTGGCGGAACCGCTGCTCGCTCTGCCGCACGGCGGTCTCGCCCCGCTTCCGCTCGCTGATGTCCCGGAACACCAGCACGCTCCCGATGACGCTGCCCCCGGCGTCCCGGATGGGGGCGGCGCTGTCGTCGATGGGGCGCTCCGTGCCGTCCCGGGCGATCAGGACGGTGTGGTTCGCCAGCCCGACGATCACGCCGTCCCGGAGCGCCCGCAGGGCCGGGTTCTCGACCGGCCGGCGGGTGTCCTCGTTGACGATGTGGAACACTTCCGGCAGGGGCGCACCGGTCGCCACGTCGAGCGCCCACCCGGTCATCGCCTGGGCGACCGGGTTGAGGAGCCGGACCCGCCCCTCGGCGTCGGTAACAATGACGCCGTCCCCGATGCTGTGGAGCGTCACCCGCAGCCGCTCCGCCTCCTGCCGGGCGGCGGCTTCGGCGGCCTCGCGGCGGTGGACCTCCCTGCCGAGGTCCGCGATCCGCTGGTTGAGGGCGACGAACCGCCCGACCGCCGATTCCTTCGGAACCAGCCGGAGCATGAGGACGGCTCCCGACCCTTCCGTACGCGGACTCAGCAGCGTCCCCTCCGCCCGGCACTCAACGCCCCCGCCCGGCGCGAGGAGCGCGAGCGAGCCGAGGACCAGCGAGCGGGTGCGGGAACAGGCCCGAAGGTAGTGCGCCACCTCGTCGGGCGGGTCGGCCACGACGGCGGCCAGGTTCTTCCCCCGGACCTCGTGCACCGCAACGCCCAGCCGCTTCTCGACGGCCCGGTTGCCGGCGAGGACGAGGCCGCTGCCCGTCAGGAGGAGCATCGGCTCCGGGAGCGGGTCGGCGAAGGTGAGGAACTGCTCGGGTGTCACGGCGTGCCCTGTCATCCCTTGAAGTATTCCCGCCCCTGCGCCGCTCCGGCTTGTGCCGTTGGCTTGAGGTACACCACGACCCGGCAGCCCGGATCGCCCCGGGCAATGGCCTGTTCGATGCTGACCTTGGCGTAGCCGAGGTTGTCGGCCGCAATGCTGCCGAAGACGTTCGAGGTCATCATGCACAGGGCGGGGCGACCGACGACCTTCTCGGCGAAGGGGCACGCCCGGTTGCCCAGCACGATCTTCTCCTCGTCCTGCTCGATGACGTAGAACTCGCCCCGGATGCGGCGCTTGAGGTCCACCAGGACTTCGGCCACTTGCCCCCGACTCAGGGCCTCCACGCCCAGGGCGCTCTTGTAGGCGTGGTTGATCTCGTCGCCGATCTCCTGGCCGACGACGCTGACGAACCCGGACGCTTCCTCCAGGCCGACCACCTTCTGCAACGTCCCCGCTAGGTGCCTCAGGAGCGTCCGAAGGAACACATCCCGTTCGAGGGGGAGGGTGAGTTCGCTCACCACGGGCAGCGGCGTCGAGGTGTCGCGCATGTCGGCTCCTGTGCGGTCCCGTTGATCGTCCGAACGGCGCCCGGTGGCGTCACCCTCACGCCGCGGACCTCTTTGTATCCGTCAATAGCCCCCGCGTGTGGCAGGCCCACTCGCGCGTGACCTCGGAGATGGGGCAAAGGGTCTTGCCGGAGTCGGCCAGCGGGTACTCGACCTCGGGCGGCAGATCGTCGTAATCCTCCCGGTGAACGAAACCACCGGCTTCGAGTTCGTGGAGTTGCGGGGTCAAGATTCGCTCACGGACGCCCGGAATCTTTCGGCGAAGTACGGCGAAGGGGTGGGCGCCGACGTGCGTCGAGTCGGACAAAATTACCACCCTTCGCTTCCCGCCGATCCCGTCGAGCGTGGCCCGACCAAACAGGAATAGTGTACCGCCCGCCAGGGGAGCGTAACGGCTCCCGTTCTCGGCCGCGGCGGCTTCCGTTCCCGTGCTGGTGGGATTCTCCGGGGCACGCGAAAGATCGGCGTGGTTCGGCCGCACGACGCGGCCCCCGTACCCGCTGCGGCCGCCCGGTCCTTTCCGGCGGGCGGGAATCGGCTACAAAGGAGGTTTTATTCGCCATCGGGAGCGGTGCAATGGGGAAGAAGTCGAGGCGGGACGCGCAGAAACTGGAAGAGGAGCAGGCGGCCCTCTCCGCGGCCAAAGCGGTCGAAGCCAGGGCGGCGAAGCAGGCCCTCCGGGCGGCCAGAGCGGATGCGGCGAAGGCCGCCGCCGCGGAGGCGGACGTGGCGGACGAGGTCGCGGAGGTGGTGCCGCCGGCCGCCCCGGCGGCCCGTGAGCCCGCCGCCGAGCCCGCAGCAGCCAAGGTCGTCGCGGAGCGCCCCGCCCGGCCGGCGGCGGCCGAGAAGCCGAAGCGGGCCCGGTTCGTGCGCGAGAAGCAGGAGAAGCGGGAGAAGCCGGAGAAGCCGGCCGAGGCGGCGGCCACCCCGCCGGCCCCGCGGAACACGACGGCGGCCGGAAAGCTGATGTCGAAGAACGTGACGGTCCTGCCGAAGGACGAGCGGTCGTCCGGCCCGGGTGGCGGTCGGGCGACCGGCCCGAAGCCGAAGCGGTAGCGGGTTCGGGCCGGGCGTGCTGCCGCAGGAGGGGGAGTTGCGTGGCGAACACCGCCCGCCGAGTAGCACCAGCGCCCCCGACCCCGTCACCACCGACGACCCCCGCGAGCCAGCCGGCGAGCTGGCTGCCGAACGGGGCCGCGCCATGGAACGATCCCCACGTCCTCATTACCCACACCGAGTCCAAGCGGTTGTCCGGCCACGTTCGCGTTCGGCGCTCAGATCAGTCGGGGGTGATCGACGGGTGGGTGGCACGGACGCGGGCGGCGAGGTCAATGGAGCCGCCGCCGACGCGGCCCACCACGCCAAGGACGACACGATCACCGGCACGGTGCGATACCACCAGCAACGGGGCCGTAGGGGTGGTGGACTCGGAGATGCCCTGCAAAACAAGGGGATACGCGGATGGTGAGGATCGGAATCGTCGGGATCGGCTTCATGGGCCGGATTCACTACCTCGCGTCGCAACGTCTCCGGGGCGGGTCCGTTGCGGCCGTGTGTAGTCGCGACGCGGCGAAGCTCGCGGGCGACTGGCGGAACACCCGCGGGAACTTCGGACCGGAACCGGGGCACGTCGATCTCACCGGCGTCAAGGCGTACGCGAACGTCGCCGATCTCCTCGCCGACCCGGACATCGACCTCATCGACATTTGCACGGTGACCGACCAGCACGCCCCGCTCGCGATCCAGGCGCTCGAGGCCGGGAAGCACGTCCTCGTCGAGAAGGCGATCGCGCTGACCACGGCCGACGCCGACGCAATGGTCGCGGCCGCGAAGGCGTCGGGGAAGTTACTGATGGTCGCCCACGTGCTGCCGTTCTTCCCCGAGTTCAAGTTCGCGGCCGAGGCGGTCCGCGGCGGGCGGTACGGTAAGTTGGTCGCAGCGCACTTCAAGCGGGTGATCGCGAAGCCGGACTGGTCGGCCGACATCGGCGACGCGGCCAAGACCGGCGGCCCCGCGGTCGACCTCCACATTCACGACACGCACTTCATCGGGCTGGTCTGCGGCGTGCCGAAGCAGGTCTTCTCGGTCGGGAGGGTGGAGAAGGACGCGGTCACCTACCTCACGACGTCCTACCTGTACGGGCCGGGCGGGCCGGCGGTGACGTGTTCGAGCGGGGCGGTGGCGATGGGCGGCCGGCCGTTCGCTCACGGCTTCGAGATCTACCTCGAACGGGCGAGCCTGATCTACGACTCGGGCGGCACGCCGCTGACGCTGCTGACGGCCGACGGGAAGTCCGAACAACCGACGCTCGCGGGCGGGGGCGACCCGCTCAGTGCCTTCGCGGACGAGCTTCAGACGGCGGTGGACGGCGTGGCGAGCGGCACCGAACCGGACCTGCTGTCGGGCCAGCTCGCACGCGACGCCCTCGTGCTGTGCCACCGCGAGTGCGATTCGGTGAAGACCGGTACGGTGGTGGCGGTGAACTGACTTGCTGATCGGTCCGAGCCCGAGCGCCGAGCGAGGGGTGAGGGTGGACCCTCGCTCGGCGCTCGGGCTCGGACGACGGGCCGAAACCGCGAAATGCGTGCCGACTCACTCCGGCTTCGCTTGCTGCACAAGGAGTCGGGCGCACCCGGCGGCGCCGATGAACCCGGCGTCGGAGCCCAGGCTGGCGAAGGTGATTTTCACGGACTTGGTGGGGTACGGGAGGCCGAACCGCTTGACGTGGCCGTCGATGAGCGACCGGAACCGCTCGCCGGCCGCGACCATGCCGCCGCCGAACACGATGGTGTCCGGGTCCACGGTGGCGATGAGGGCGGACGCCCCGAGGGCCAGGTAGTAGGCGGTGTCGTCGACGACCTTCATGGCCAGTTCGTCGCCGGCCATCGCGAGTTCAAAGATGACCCGGGCGGTGAACACGTCGTCGTTGGCGGTGTAGTACTGGCGGAGCTTCGTGGTCCCGCGGTACGCGGCCATGTCCTCGCGGGCGCGGCGGACGACGTTGGTGGCGCTGGCGTAGGCCTCCAGGCACCCGCGGGCGCCGCACCCGCAGATGCGGCCGCGGTCGGGGGTGTCGATGCGGAGGTGCCCGAGTTCGCCGCCGTGGCTGTGTTCGCCCTCGATAATGACGTCGTTGATGATGATGCCGCCGCCGACCCCGGTGCCGAGGGTGAACAGCACCATGCTCTTGGCCTCCTGGGCGGCCCCGACCCAGAACTCGCCGTAGGCGGCCGCGTTCGCGTCGTTCTGGTACGCGGTGGGCTTCTTGAACACGCCCTTGACGTGGTCCCGGACCGGGACGTTCTTCCACGGCTTGAGGTTGGGCGGGTCGAGGATGAGGCCGGCCTTGATGTCCATGAGGCCGGGGGTGGCGACGCCGATGGCGGTGACGTCGTCGAGGGTCAGGTTCGCGGCCGCGACGGCCCGGCGGATCGTCTCGCACATCGTTTCGAGCCCGGCGTCCTGCCCGCGCTCGGGGTGCGTGTCCATGACCGCGGGGGCCGAGAGCGGGTGCCCGTGGTCGTTGACCACGGCGCACTTCATGGTGGTGCCGCCCACGTCCAGCCCGACGAAGTACCGTTCCCCGGCCATGAGTCGCCCCGAGATACGAGAAGCGCGGATCCCGCGCGGAGGTTACACTTGGGGAGGTGTTTTACGCAAGACGGGGCCGGGCGGCCGAAACTGTACCGCCGGCCGTGACCCGTGCGGCTCACGACCCGAACCGCCGGCCCGAGGAGGTAAGCCCGTGCCGCTCCACGACTGGACCGACCGACCCGGCTGGGAGGGGATGCACATCTTTTGGATGACCGAGATCGCGCGGTCACTCCGCGGGGACCTCCCGCCCGGCTACCGGGCCGTGATCGGGTCGAGTCCCCTCGTCGCGGTCGGCGTCTCACCCGTGAAGCCGGACGTGGCGGTCACGAACGGCTCGGCCCACCCGCCCCCGACCGGGCCGGCTGCGGCGGGCTCCACCCCGGAACCGGACGTGGAGGTCGCCGTCGCCACCCTGGAAGAAGACGCGTCCATTCAGGTGGAGCGCGAGGGCCGGTTGGTCGCCGTGGTCGAGTTGATCTCGCCGCGGAACAAGGACCGCCCGTCGGCACGCGAACAGTACGCGAGCCGCTACCTGGGCTACCTCCGGGGCGGCGTCCACCTGCTGTTGGTCGACGTCCACCGGCGGCCACTGGAGTTCTCGTTCCCCCAGTTAATCGCGGCCAGCTTCGCGCAAACGCTCCCGTCCGCGGCCGCGCCGTCCGCGGTCAGCTACCGGGTCGGCGCGACCGCTGCGACCGGCGGGCGAATGCTGGCGGTCTGGCAGCACCTCCTCGCGATCGACGAACCGCTGCCCCCGGTGCCGTTGCCCCTCACCCTCGACGCCTCGGTCCGGATCGACTTGGAGGCGACGTACGCTCGTGCGGCCGCCGACAGCTACGTCGTGTGACCGCGGGTACGCCGCGGGTAGCGGGCCGAGCCGGTTTGTGGTTCAATGAGAGGCATGCTCCCACTGCCCCAACTGCTCGCCGAACTCGTCCGCCGGCCGTCGGTCAACCCGATGGGCCGCACCGACATCCCCGCGGACCTCCTCTACGAGTCGCGGGTCACCGACTTCCTCGAAGCGCGGCTCCGGGACCTCGGGTGCGCCGTCCGCCGGCACACGGTGCGGCCCGGGCGCGACAACCTCGTCGCCACCTACGCCCCGCCGCACCCCGCCCCGTTCTCGGTGATGTTCGAAGCGCACCAGGACACGGTTCCCGTTGACGAGATGATCGTGGAGCCGTTCGGCGCGAAGGTCGAGGGCGGCAGGCTCTACGGCCGCGGGGCGTGCGACGTGAAGGCCGGCGGCGCGGTCATGCTCGCCGCGTTCGCCCGGCTCGTGGCGGAGCGGCCCGCGGGCAGCGCCGCCGTCACCATGGCGTTCACCGTGGACGAGGAGCACACGTTCCTCGGCATCCAAGAGTTGATGAAGTCGGGCGTGCGTGCGGACTACGCCATCGTCGCCGAGCCGACGCTGCTGAACATCGTGAACGCGCACAAGGGCGTGGTGCGCTGGGTGCTGGAGACGACCGGCCGGGCGTGCCACAGTTCGCGGCCCGAGAACGGCGTGAACGCGATCTACCGCATGGCCCGGCTCGTCGCCGCGGTCGAGGAGTACGCCGCACAGCTGCGGGCGCTCCCGGCCGACCCGGTGCTCGGGCCGCGAACCATTTCCGTCGGCCGCATCACCGGCGGCGTCTCGGCGAACACCGTCCCGGACGTGTGCCGCGTCGACGTGGACCGCCGGCTGGTCCCGGGCGAAACCGCCGCGGCCGGGGCGGCGCACCTCTCGGACTTCTTGAAGGGCAGGGGGTTCGACTTCCCGTTCACGCTGACGCAGTCGCACGCCGCGTGCCCGCCGCTGAGCCCGGCGCTGTCCGGCGAGTTGGTGACGCGGCTCGGGGCGACGATCGACTCGGTAGTGGGGAAGCACACGGTTCACCCGGTGCCGTTCGGAACGGACGCCTCGACGGTGGCGAACGCCGGCGTTCCCGTGGTCGTGTTCGGCCCCGGCGACATCGAACAGGCGCACACCAAGGACGAATGGATCGACCTGTCGCAGCTCGAACCCGCCGCCGAGATCCTGTTCCGCTTCGCCTGCGGCCGGTAGGGCGAGCCGGGGTGCGGGCCGGACGTCAGGTGCGGCGGCAACCGTCCACCTCCGACCGTTTCACCCCTCAACGTGGGGTAATCGCGGAAAAGACAGCTCAGAGTGTGTTTTGAAACCGCTCTGGATTTTGGAGGCGGTGTCGCTTCCTCATGGC
>NZ_JBHYGG010000242.1:0-58329 GCF_051859125.1 Gemmata sp. | reverse complement strand
CGGAGCAACGTTGCTCCGGTCGCTCACGCTCCCGGCTCGCCAAGTCCACACAACTCCCTTCGGAACCACCTCTTCCGCGTTTGTCACCGCTGCGGACATTTTCCTGACAGGTTCGGGGCGTTGGTGCCATCATATCTCTGTGGCCGCACGAGCCGCTGTTCTCCCGCCCGCTCAGGAGTCGCCCAATGGCCGTTGCCACCCACCCGACGCCCGACGCGCTCGCGGCCTTCGCCCGCGGCGACCTGCCGGCCACCGAACTCGCGGTCGTGGCCGAGCACATCGCGACGTGCTCCGCCTGCTGCGCCCTGATCTCGTGCGTCCCGGACGACACCCTCGCGGCCCTCGCCCGCCAGGCGGCCGCCATCGCCGACAAGACCCCGGAGTGCGCCGCGACGCCCGCCGCGACCCGCACCGTCGCCGACCCGCCGAGCGGCGCGTCCGCCACGGTCGGCGACGACGGCATCCCCGCTGCGCTCCGCGACCACCCGAGGTACGAGGTGATCCGCGAACTCGGGGCCGGCGGGATGGGGGTCGTGTACAAGGCCGAGCACCGCATCATGGGCCGGCCCGTGGCGCTGAAGGTCATGGCCCCGCACCTGACGGCGAAGCCCGGGGCCGTCGAGCGGTTCCGCAAGGAGGTCCGCGCCGCCGCCCAGATCAACCACCCGAACATCGTCACCGCCCACGACGCCGACGAGGCCGGCGGGCTCCACTTCCTCGTCATGGAGTTCGTCGAGGGGGTGAGCCTCGACCGGTTCGTCGCGAAGAAGGGGCCGGCGACGGTCCAGCTCGCGGCCGCGTTCACCCGGCAGGCGGCGCTCGGGCTCCAGCACGCGCACGAGAAGGGGATGGTTCACCGCGACATCAAGCCGCAGAACATGATGGTGACCCGCAAGGGGCAGGTGAAGGTGATGGACTTCGGCCTGGCCCGGTTCGTCCACACCGACGACGGGGACGGCGCGGCCGCGAGCACCGCCCCCGGCGGCCGGCTCCCGTTCGGCGCGGGCCGCCCGGTCGCCGACCCGCTCACCAACCCGAACCTGCTCATGGGAACGCCGGACTATCTGTCACCCGAGCAGGCGAAGAACTCGCACGCCGTCGACTCGCGGTCCGACATCTACAGCCTCGGCTGCACGCTGTTCTTCCTTCTGGTCGGGAAGCCGCCGTTCGCGGCCGCCCCGTCGCTGATCGACAAGCTCCTCGCGCACACCGAGCAGCCCCCGCCCGACGTCCGCGAGCTGCGGCCCGACGTTCCGGAGGGGCTCGCGGCGGTGCTCGACAAGATGCTCGCGAAGAAGCCCGGCGACCGGTTCGACACCGCAGGCGACGCGGCCGTCGCGCTCCAGCCGTTCGTGCGGGCAGCCGCGGAGGTCGAGCCCCGGTTCGAGGCGCTCGACGGCGCGACCGCACCCGCGTCCGGCGTCGGGCTCCAGCAGGTCGCGGACGTCGAGACGCTCGACACCGAGCCCGAGGACCGGCAGCGCACGCTCGTCGAGGAACAGCGCCCGCGGAAGAAGAAGGCGAAGCGGCAGAAGACCAAGCCGTGGTACGCGCACCCGGCGGCGAAGATCGGGGCGGTCGCGGCGGGGCTCATGCTGGTGGCGCTGGCCATCGCCGCGACCGGCGGGAAGAAGGCGGAGCCGCCGAAGGTGTCGCCCGATACCACCCCCGGCCCGGTCGCGAGCGCGACGCCGACCCGGACCGACAAGAAGCCGCCGGCGGGTAACACCGACCCGAAGTGGCCCGCCGGCGACGAGAAGAAGTTCCCCAACGGCGAGGAGAAGAAGGGGCCGCCTTACCCGAAGAAGGAGCCGCCGCTGCCGTTCCCGCCCGGGAAGGGGCCGGGGCCGCTGCTGTACGTGGTGCCGAGCGACGGGCTGTGGGGGCCGGACTTCGGGCCGGTCGTCAACCAGTTGCGGCAGCACGGCGTGCGGGTCGCGGTCGCCTCGGGGCAGGGCGGGCACGCCACGTTCGTGCGCAACGGCCCGGCCGAGCCGCTCCGCTCGGTCCCGGTGGACGTCCGCCTCGAGAACGCCGACGCCGCCCACTACTCGGGCGTCATGTTCTGCGGGTACAACGTGAGCGAGTACGTGGAGCCGAAGGACGGCGACTACACGCTCCCCAAGCAGACGAAGGAACTCATCAAGAGGTTCAACGACGCGGGGAAGCCGATCGGGGCCATCTGCGTGGGCGAGCGCGTGCTCGTCGTTCACGGGTTTCTTCGAGAGAAGGCCGCAGCGAAGAGCGAAATGCTCCAGAAGGGCTTCCCCGGGCTCGCGGCGGAGAAGACGATCACCTGGAAGGACGAGCGGGTCGTTGTCGCGGGGAACATCGTCACCGCGGGCGGCGAACGCGACGCCGCCGCGTTCGCCGACGCGATGGCGCGGCTCGTGATGAAGAAGGAGTGATCTTGAAGGTAGGTCACTCGCTCCGCGAGAGACACCGTGCGCCTGATCGGCGCGGTCAGGGTCCGGTGGCACCGGCCTCTGGCCTGTGTTCGCTTTCACAGGCCAGAGGCCTGTGCCACCAGGTCCGAGACCTGGTGTTGCGCCGGGGCGCGGCTCGCGGAGCGAGTCGCCTACTTTGTGAACCCGGTCACTTCTTCTCGGGCGGCTTCGGCTCCAGATACGGGCGGAGCGTGGCGTAGTTGTTGAACGTCGTCTTCTCCTCGGTGTCGTGGCACCGCACGCACCGGTCCGTCACGATGGCCTTGATCATCACCTTCCCGTCCTTCACGTAGTCGGCGGTGAACGGCTTCTTCGCCAGCTCGGCCGGCATCGGGAACGCGTCGTCGTCGAACGTCTTCTTGCGCTGCGCCTCGGGGAGTTGCATCCACTCCCGCAGGGCAGCCAGTTCCGCGTGCCGCTCGGGCGTCAGCTTGTCGAGCGCCTCCTGGTCCTTCGCCTTCACCGCGGCGGCGTAGTCGCCGGCGTCCTTGTCGAAGAACGCCCGCACCATGTTCTTCTTGCCGCCCTTGTCGAACGGCAACTTCAGGAGCGGGATCTCCTTGCCGTCGGCGTCCTTGACCGGGAACTCCAGCGCCCGGTCCATGACGCTCACGCCGCCGACGAGTTTCGGCACGATCACCTCGGTCCCCTTCTTGGGCGGCTGGGTGAGGTCCGGCCCCTTCTTGTCCTCGGGCTTCGGGTCCGGGTCCTTCTTCTCGGGCGGGTTCGTGTCCTCGACCTTCTTCTCGGGCTCCTTCTTCGGCGGCTCCTTTTTCTCGTCGGGCTTCTTCTCCGCCTCGGCCCGCACCTTCGCCACCGCCTCGGCCTTCTTCGCCTCCAGCCCCGGCATCACGATCTTCTGCATGATGAGCCCGCCGAGCGCCCCCGCGGCGAGGAACAGCAGCGCGAGCACGAGCTTCCCCTTCGGGCCGTACATGTTCCACACGCCGAGGACGATCTGCGCCGTCAGCCCCAGGCCGGCGACCCCGCCGGTCCCCATGATGCCCATCGCGAAGTACACGCCGTAGCCGTCGCTCAGCCGGGCGACCCACCAGAACGTCACGTCGGTGACGATGGCGAGCAGCACGAGCGGCGACACGATGCACCGCACCACGGTCGGGTACGACGAGAACGCGAACACGAGCCCGGTGAGGGAGAACAGCACCGCGAAGCTGAGCAGGTGGGCGTGCGTCGATTGCGTGAGCTTCTCCAGGCTGATCGGCTCCTCGACCCGCACCCACCCGCCGCCGGGCGGGAACGGGGCCGACGCCGGCACCGCGAGGTACTTGGCGATCGCGTCGTACGTGTCGAGCGGGAACGCCGCGGCCTTGGAATCGTCCCCGCCGTTCCGGTGGCAGTTCGCGCACCGGGCGTCGATGAGGGTCTTCACCTTCACCGCGTCGCCGGTCACGAACTTGCCGGTGATCGCCCTGGGCATCTTGTCGGCGGCGACCACGAAGCCGTCGGCCTCGTACGCCGCCTTGCGCTCGTCGGGCGGGGCGTTGGCCCACAGCACGAGCGCGTCCCGCTCGCCCTCGCGCTCGCCGCGGAGCTTGGTGGCGTCGATGCCGCCGCGGAGCGCCTTGTTGAACGCAGGGTCCTTCTCGAAGAACGCCGGGAGCATGGTGCCGTTGCTGCCGAACGTGCCGCTCGACGCGGTGATGAGCTGGGTGAACTTGCTCACCGGCCGCGGGGGCTCGGTGTCGAACCACTTCTTGCCGGTGAACTTCAGCACCACGTCGTGCAGCGTGGGCATCGGCTCGCCGGACTTCGAGTCCTGGAAGTGGAGCTGCACCATCGCGGTGGTGTACCCGAGCCCGACGGACAGCAGGAAGCACGTCGCGACGAGCTTCGCGGGGATCGGCAGGTCGCGGAGCGTGAACCGGGACTCGGCGGCGGGAGCGGACATCGCAAACCCCTTCGGGAATAAACTCGAAATTCGAAGCACGAAATCCGAACGGAAGGCGGCCTCCGTTCCGGGCTCCGGTGTCGGATTTCGGATTTCGTGCTTCGAATTTACTCGCCCCGGAGGGCGGCTTCGATCGCCGCGAGCACCCGGTCGCGGGTCTCGGGCAGGGGCAGGTTCGTTCGTGCGCCGCTGGCGAGCCGGTGCCCGCCGCCGCCGAACTGCTCGGCGACCTTCGACACGTCCACCAGAGACCGGGCGCGGAAGCTGATCTTCGTCCCGCCGCCCGGCTGCTCGATGAACACGAGGCCGACCTCGACCCCCTCGACGCCGCGGGGGTAGTTGATGAGGTCCTCGGTGTCGCCCGGCACCGAGCCGGTCGCGGCGTAGTCGGTCAGGTAGATCTCGGTGTACGCCACCCGCCCGCCGGCCCGCACCTGCAACCGCTCGAGCGCGACCCCCGTTAACCGGAACCGGGCGAGCGGCGCGGCCTCGTACAGGTGCTCGTACAGCTTCGTCGGCTCGGCCCCGAGGTCGGTGAGGACCGCCGCGAGGGCGAACGTCGCGGCGGTCGCGTTCGGGTGCCGGAACCAGCCGGTGTCGGTCGCCAGCGCCATGAACATGTTGTTCGCGGCGGCCTTGTCGATCGGCGCGCCCAGCGCCTTGATGATCTCGTAGGCGAGCCGGCCGGTCGCCTCGGCGGCCGTGTCCACGAGCTGGAGGCCGCCGAGGTCGTCCTGGGTGCGGTGGTGGTCGACCACGGCCCGCGGCACCGGCGACCCCTTGAGCCAGTCCCCGAAGTCGCCGAGCTGGTTCCAGGTGCCCGTGTCGAGCACCACAACGCAGTCGCACTCGGCGAACGCCGCGGGCTTGAAGTCCTCAATAATCTGGCGCTGCGGGTCCAAAAAGGTGTACCGGGGCAGGAGCTTGCTGGCGATGGCGACCCGCGGCTTCTTGCCGAGGGCGGTGAGGGCGGAGTGGACCGCGAGCTGCGAGCCGAGGCCGTCCGCGTCCGGGCGGATGTGCGTCATCAGCAGCGGGCGGTCGTGCGTTCGCAGGAACTCGACGAGCGGGGACCAGTCCAGGGGCATGATGCGTACCGGTGGCGAGGGAGTGGGTATTCTAGGTGTCCCGTTCCGGCGCTACAAGGAAAACGCACGCGCTGGTGTGCCTCACCACTCCCAGCGAGAGCGGCACCACGAAGCCGCCAGAAAAAGACTGACGCGCACGGCGAAGCGAGGCGAATGTGCCGTTTTTGGGGCTCCGCGACGCCCGCGGGCGCGTGCCGGAGACTCGGGTCCGCGGGTTCCGAGCCCGCGGGTTCCGACTGCCGGGCCGTTGAGGTGCGGCGTGAACCTTGTGCGGCGGGTCGGGGGAGGGGTCTCCGCAATCGACGCCGACTCCTCGCGAAGACGCCCAACTCCTCGCAAGCGCGTCGGACCCCTCGCGAACGGGGGGGCGAGCCTCGCACACGACCCCCGGCTCCTCGCGAACGAGGGGGAGGGCCTCGCGAAGACGTCTGACGCCCCGCACGAGCCGCTCGCGTCGGGCACACATCCGGCCTCAACTGCTCCGCAGCGAACCCACCGAAACGCCCGGCTAACGCGCCACGGGCGGTCCGCTCGGAATCGGGGTTGTGTCCGCTACACCTTTGCCCGGAGGGGAAGCCCGGGGCACGCCTCGAGCGCCTGACAATCGGACAGCGATTTCGCGAACCTGGGGATGGTTGGGCTTGTCGCTTTCGTAACTAGGGGGTATAGTTTAGCGGACGGATCAGTCCGTTAATGAACTCTCCTCCCGCGGTGCGTCGCTCATGTCGACCGATTCGCTCGAAAAACCAGGGGAGGCGAACGCCCGGCCGATTCGCGGGCGGCCGCGGAACCCGGAGTTGGAAGCTCGTCGCAAGGAGCAAATCCTGGACGTCGCCGGCCGCGAGTTTGCCCGGTACGGGTTCGCCAACACGCAGGTGCAGACGATCGCCAACCACCTCGGCGTCGGGAACGGCACGGTGTTCCGGTACTTCGAGACGAAGGAGCGGTTGTTCCTCGCGGCCGTCGAGCGCGGGCTGCGGTTGCTCACCGACGAGATGGACCGGGTGCTGGACACCTCGCTCGCCCCTCTCGACCACCTGGTGCTGGCGATCCGCACGTACCTCGGGTACTTCCACCGGCACCCGGAGATGGCCGAACTGTTCATCCAGGAGCGGGCCGCGTTCCCGCACCACCACCGGCCGCTGTACTTCGCCGCCCAGAGCGACGACGAGCACACCTGCAAGCACGCCGCGTTCTTCCGCCGCCTGGTGGACACCGGGGCCGTGCGTCCGATGCCGATGGAGCGGCTGTTCGCGGTCATCGGCGACCTGCTCTACGGCACGATCCTGACGAACCTGCTCTCGGGCCGCCCGGCCGACCCCGAGGCGCAGGCCCGCGACGTGACCGACGTGATCCTGAACGGCATTTTGGCCACGCACTCGGGGACACGCGGACCGGGGGCGGAAGAGGGGGAGACCGGGAGACACGGAGAGGGGGAGAAGAAGCCATGACCCAGCGCACCGCATCCGATCACCGGGCACCGCGTCCTCGCACCAGGCGGGTGATCTATCTCCTTGTCTCGTTGTCTCCCCTTCTCCTTGTCTGTTCTTGCGCCCCGAAGGCCGAGCCGACGGGCAGGGCCGGCTCGCAGGCGACCGCGGTGACGGTCGCCCCCGTGAAGCCGGTCGCGTTGCGGCGGACGGTGGCGGGGGTTGGTACGCTGTACGCCCATGAAGACGTGCTGCTCGCGCCGAAGATCGACGGCCGGGTCCTGCGCGTCCTCAAGGACGCGGGCGACACGGCGTTCCCCGGCGAGGTGCTGCTCGAACTCGACCCGACCGACGCGAAGCTCGCCATCGGCCAGGCCGAACCGGCCCTCCAGGCCGAGCTGAGGAAGCTCCGGCTCGACGCGCTGCCCGCGAGCGACGCCGCGTTCCTGTCGCACCTGCCGGTCGTCGACTCGGTCGCGCAGGCGCGTGCGAACCTGGAACTCGCGGAGAAGGACTTCGCGCGCATCGAGGAGGAAATGAAGCGGGGCGTCGGCTCCGTTCAGACGCTCGACACGGCCCGGACCAAGGCGAAGGTCGCCCGGGTCGGGGTCGACCTCGCCGAGACCGAGGCCCGGGTGACGCTGGCGCACGCGCGGCGGCTCCAGTCGGCGCTCGACGACGCCGAGGACCGGCTCCGCGAGACGCAGCTCCGCGCCCCGGTCCCCGACGACTGGCCCGCGTGGTCGGCGGTGCTCGGCGCGGCCGCGAACCCGGTCCGGTACTCGGTCGCGGCGCGGATGGTGAGCAAGGGCGCGACGATCAGCCCGATGCGGGTGACGAACGCCTACCGGCTCGTGACCGACCACGTCCTGAAGCTGCGGGTCGCGGTGCCCGAGCGGTACTCGCCGGACGTGCGGGTCGGGCTCCCGGTCGACGTGCGGGTCGAGGCGTACCCGGGTGCGGTGTTCCCCGGCACGGTGGCCCGCGTGTTCCCGACGGTGGACCCGGAGAACCGCACGTTCGTCACCGAGGTCGAGGTGCCGAACTGCGGGCGGAAGCTGAAGGCCGGCGGGTTCGCGAACGCCGAGGTGCTGGTGCGGACCGACGCCGCGGTGCTGACGGTCCCGCCCGAGGCGGTGGTGACGTTCGCCGGGGTGACAAAGGTGTACGTCGTCGAGGGTGACGTCGCGAAGGGGATCGAGATCGAGGTCGGGGCCCGCGAGAAGGACTGGGCCGAGGTCCGCGGCCCCCTCAAGGCCGACGCGCGGGTGATCACGAGCGGCCAGTCGCAGTTGGTCGACGGGTCACCGGTACGGGTGCGGTGAGGTCGTCAGGTGTTCAGGTCGTCAAGTCGTCAGGTCAAGACGAGGAGCCGGCATGGCCACGGTGCAGCGGTTCGAGGACTTGGACGTTTGGAAGCGGGCGCGGGTACTGACCAGCAAGCTGTACGAGGTGTCGAGCGCCGGTGCTTTCGCCCGCGACTTCGGGCTGCGGGACCAGATCCGGAACGCCGCGATCTCGACGATGTCGTGCATCGCGGAAGGGTTCGAGCGCGAGAGCGGGGACAAGGATTTCCGCCACTTCCTCTCGATGGCCAAGGGGTCCGCCGGGGAGGTCCGGAGCCAGCTCATCATCGCGCACGACGCGAAGCACGTGACGGACCAACAGTTCGAGGAACTGTACGCGCTGTGCCTGGAAGTCTCCCGCATGCTCAGCCGGTTCATCTCGTACCTCGCGAGGCGAACCGGCGGCTGACGACGCGGCGTCTTTAACTTGATGACCTGACGACTTGAGGCCTTGACGACTCATGATCTGGGACGTCTGCATCCGCCGGCCGGTGTTCACCACCATGCTCGTCCTCGGGCCGGTGGTGCTCGGCATCGCGTCGTACGCGCGGCTCGGGGTCGAGCTGTTCCCCAACGTCGACGTGCCCGTGGTCGTGGTCACCACCACGCTCAAGGGCGCGAGCGTCGAGGAGATGGAGTCGGCCGTCACCAAGCCGGTCGAGGAGGCCGTCAACACCGTCTCGGGCATCGACGAGTTGCGGAGCACCACGCGGGAGGGGGTGTCCACGGTCGTCGTCGGGTTCAAGCTCGAGAAGAACGGCGACATCGCCGCCCAGGACGTCCGCGACAAGGTCTCAACGCTGCTCCCGCGGCTCCCGGTCGGCACCGACCCGCCGGTCGTCGAGAAGTTCAACCTCGACGCCGCGCCGGTGGTGACGGTCGCGGTGTCCGGCGGCCCGGGGCGGAAGCTCAAGGAGGTCACCGAGATCGCCAAGAAGCTCATCAAGGAGGACCTCGAAGCGGTGTCGGGGGTCGGGGCGGTGGTGCTCGTCGGCGGCGAGACGCGGGCGGTGAACGTCGTGGTGCGGCCGGCCGACCTCCGCGCCCGCGGGCTCACGGTCGAGCACGTGCGCCGCGCCCTCGCCGACCAGAACCTCGAACTGCCCGGCGGCAAGGTCGAGACCGGCGCGACCGAGTTCGGGCTGCGGGTCGTCGGCCGCGTGCGGACCCCGAGGGACTTCGAGGAGATCATCATCAACCGGGTCGGCGACGACGGCACCCGGTACACGACGCGGCTGAAGGACGTGGCGGCGGTGACCGACAGCGTCGAGGAGCCGCGGGGCAAGTCGCGGCTCGACGGGAACGTCGCGGTGAGCCTCGTGATCCAGAAGCAGAGCGGCGGGAACACGGTGGCCGTGGCCGAGGCGGTGAAGGCGCGGCTGGAGAAGATCCGGGCCGCGCTCCCGGCCGACATCCAACTCGAAGTGATCCGCGACCAGTCGAAGTTCATCAAGGGGTCGATCGACGAGGTCAAGTTCCACCTCGTGCTGGCCGCGTTCCTGGTCGCCGGGGTGATCTTCCTGTTCATCCGCGACGTGCGGACCATGCTCATCGCGGCGACCGCGGTGCCCACGAGCATCATCGGCACGTTCGCGTTCATGGACCTGATGGGGTTCAGCCTGAACAACATGACGCTCCTCGGGCTGATCCTGGCCGTGGGCATCGTCATCGACGACGCGGTGGTGGTGCTGGAGAACGTGTTCCGGCACATGGAGGAGTACGGCAAGACGGGGTGGGAGGCGGCCAGTTCCGCGACGCAGGAGATCGCGCTGGCGGTGCTGGCGACGACGCTGTCGCTGGCCGTCATCTTCGCGCCGATCGCGTTCATGTCGGGGCAGGTCGGGCGGTTCTTCAACAGCTTCGGGTTCGTGGTCGGGTTCGCCATCATCCTGAGCATGGTCATCAGCTTCACGCTCACGCCGATGCTGTGCGCGCGGTTCCTGAAGCCGGTCCACGCCGGCCCGGACGCGGCCCACGGCCCGCGCCGCACGGGCCTGATGACCCGCGGCTACATCGCGGTGCTGGCGTGGTCGCTGCGGCACCGGTGGGTCATCGTCGTCGCCACGGGGCTCACGTTCCTCAGCACGCCGGCGCTGTTCGTCGCGGTCGGGTCCGACTTCGTCCCGAAGGACGACCAGAGCGAGTTCGAGGTCGCCATCACCCTTAAAGAGGGGACCACGCTCGCACAGGCCGAGAAGCAGTGCGCCGAGCTGGAGGAGCGGTTGAAGAAGGTCCGCGGGGTCACGAACGTGTTCACCACGATCGGGCCGACCGACGGCAAGGCCCCGAAGGGGCAGGGCGACGTGACCGCGGTGAACATCTACTGTCGCATGACCGACCTGCACGCCCGCCCGTTCCACCAGCGCGACGCGATGCAGGACGCCCGCGACGTGCTCGCCGACTACCCGGACCTGCGGACGGCGGTGCAGGAGGTGAAGCTGTTCAGCTCCAGCGCGTTCAAGAACGCGCAGCTCGACCTGAGCCTCCGCGGGCCGGACTCGCAGAAGCTCGAGGAGTACGCGGCCCGGATCGTCAAGGAGATGCGGGCCCGGCCCGACCTGTTCACCGACGTGGACACGAACGCGGCCACCCGGAGCCCGGAACTCCAGGTCGTGGTGGACCGCGAGCGTGCCGCCGACCAGGGGGCCGACATGCGCGGCCTGGCGACCGCCCTGGGGGTGCTGGTCGGCGGCGAGCCGGTGACGAAGTACAAGGAGGGGAGCGAGCAGTACGACGTGTGGCTCCGGGCCGACCTCGCGTCCCGCGACCGGCCCGCGGCGATCGCCGCCCTCACGGTCCCCGGCACCGGCGGGAAGCCGGTCGAGTTGCGGCTGTTCGCGAAGGTCGAGCACGAGAAGGGGCCGGCGACCATCGAGCGGTACAACCGGCAGCGGCAGATCGGCATCCAGTGCAACCTGACCCCCGGCGTGGCGCTCGGGAACGCGCTGCCGGTCGTCGAGGGGTACGTGACGCCGCTGGAGATGCCGCCCGACTACCGGTACGAGTTCCTCGGCGAGGCAAAGCTGCTGGCCGACTCGAACTCGAACTTCGCGATGGCGTTCCTGCTCGCGTTCGTGTTCATGTACATGATCCTGGCGGCGCAGTTCGAGAGCCTGGTCCACCCGATCACGATCCTGCTCGCGGTGCCGCTGACGCTGCCGTTCGCGCTGCTGTCGCTGCTCGTGCTCCAGACGCCGCTCGACGTGTACGCGATGATCGGCCTGTTCATGCTGTTCGGCATCGTGAAAAAGAACGGCATCCTGCAGGTGGACTACACGAACGTGCTCCGCGCCAAGGGGCTGCCCCGCGACGAGGCGATCCTGCGGGCCAACGAGGCCCGGCTGCGGCCGATCCTGATGACGACGGTGATGCTGGTGGCGGCGATGGTGCCGATCGCGACCGGGCAGGGGCCGGGGGCCGGGGCGCGGGCGAGCATGGCGAAGGTGATCCTCGGCGGGCAGTTGCTGTCGCTGCTGCTGTCGCTGCTGGTGACGCCGGTCGCGTACTCGCTGTGGGACGACTTCTCGGACCGCGTGCGCCGCGCCGGCGGGTGGCTCGCCCGCGTGAGGGCGAAGCGCCCCAAGCCGCCCGCCCGGCCGAAGACCGGTGCGGCCGCCGCCGCGTGACGGGGGGCGTTGTGTGCGGCGGCGCGGCGGTGCTAAACTGCGGGTGACCCCCGGAGGCCGCCATGCCGATCCATGACTGGACCCGCGTCGCCCCTGGCGCGTATCACGACTTCCACACGGTGTGGCTCGTGGCGATCCGCGCCGCGCTGAACAACGGACTCCTGCCACCCGGGTACTACGCCCGCGCCGAGCAGATGATGCGGACGATGGGACCAGACGTCCTGACGCTTCAGACGCAACCGGCCCCGCCGCCCACGCAGAGGCCCGCGCCCACCGCGACGGCCGCTGGCCGGGTCCACTACCGAGCGACCGCCACGCCTCGGGTGCCCCACCTCCGCCAGCGCCGGATCGGAATTCGCCACGCCAGCGGCGACCGCCTGGTCGCCATCATCGAACTGGTCTCGCCCGGCAACAAGGCGGGGCGCTACCCGGTCGGGTCGTTCGTCCGCAAGGTGGTGCGGGCGGTGAACGAGGGCGTACACGCGCTGGTGATCGACCCGTTCCCTGCGACGCGGCGGACGCCGCACGGGCTCCACTCGCTGATCTGGGAGGAACTCGGGGGCGAGCGGTTCGACCAGCCCGCGGACCAGCCCCTCACGCTCGCCGCGTACGAAGCGGCTGACCCGGCCCCGCGGTGCTACGTCGAGCCCGTCGCGGCCGGCCAGCCGCTCCCGGACATGCCGCTGTTCCTCGAACCCGACTACTCGATCGACCTGCCCGTCGAGGCGACGTACCTCGCGGCGTGGGCCGCGGTCGTGCCGCAGGACCGTGCCCTGCTCGAACCGCCCGCCGCACACACTTCGCCCACGTAAGCTGATCGCGGCTCACGCCGCCGCTCCCGCAGGGCGGGTTCGTCGGTCACGCATCGGTCCTCGTCGGCGGCACCGCGGGCGGGGCGGTGAGGGTGCGGGTCGGGTCGGCGTGCGGGGCGTGCGGCGGCGGTACCGGTGCGGCTCGCCACCAGCGGCGTGCCGTCGCCGCGGCCACCAGGGCGAACGCGGCGAGCCCGGCCCACCGCGCCCCCGCCACGTGTGCCTCCGGGTCGGAGGTCCAAAGGTCGAGCAGAATGACGGCCCCCATGCCCAGGCCGTAGGTCCGCCACCGGTCGCGGAGTTGCCACCCGCGCAGGACGACCCACGGCGGTGCGGTGAGGAGGAACACCGTCATCACCCACCCCTCGAACCCGATGCCCCGCAGCCGGATGCTGCCGGATGCGTCGAGCAGCAGGATGACCAGGTCGAGCCAGCCGACGGACACGGCCATCGACACCTCGAGGTACGGGACCAGGGCGGCTGCCGGGGACCCGGTCCGTCGCACCACCGCGGCCGCGAGCAGGGTGCCCCCGACGGCCACCGGCATCGCGTAGGCCAGGGTCAGCACCATCCCCAGCACGAGCCCCTCGTAGACACCCACGATGTTCGCCACGAGCACCCGGCCTCGGAGCAACCGGCCGCGGTCCCGCTCCGGGACCGCGGCGAGCTCGGGGTACTGCTCCAGCACCCGGTCCGGGGTGGGCCCCGTTGCCCCGGCCGGCGGCGCATTACGGGCGGACGCTTCCGCGAGGAGGTCCAGGTCTCCGATTGCTGGGACCACCGCGGTAGCGATCACGGCCGCCGGTCCAATGTAAAGGGTGAACGCGAGGACCCCCGCGATGAGGCCGGCGGCCGCTGCCCACCCCAGGCGCGCGTCCCGGTCGCCCGAGCGGGTCGCCAGGTGCGTGGCCATGCCGACCAGGAGGTGCAGGGCCGCACTCACGGCGAGTACCGCAACGAACGCGCCGGGCGGCACCGCCCAACGAACCCGGAGGAGCCACGGCGGGTCGGCCCCGGGGAACCGCGCCGCCGCGTCGGCCGCCCCGTGCATCATGGTCCCGAGTGTCGCGAGCACAATCGGGAGCTGCGGCCCGCACACCCCCCAGACGACCCCGATGAGCGACACCCACACGGCCGCCCGCGAGTTGTGCCGCAGCCACGCCGCGGCCCGGGCGAGGGCACCCGGGGCGCGGACTTCGACCGGCTCCCCGCGGAGCCACCGGTCCAGTTCCTCGGCCAGTTCACGGGCCGAGGCGTACCGGTCGGCCGGCACCTTCCCGAGGCACTTCAGGCACACCAGTTCCAGGTCGCGCGGCACCTCGCCGCCGACCGACGAGGGCGGCACCGGAGCGTCGCCGCGGATCTGGGCCAGGAGCGACCCGAGGTCCCGTGACGCGAACGGCGGGCGGCCGGTGAGCACCTCGTAGAGGATCGCGCCGAGGGCGTACACGTCGGTGAGCGTGGTGACCCCGTGGCCGGTGTCGCCGGCCTGCTCCGGGGCCATGTACGCGGGGGTGCCGAGCAGCGCCCCGGTCGCCGTGAGCCCGTCGTCGGCCCCGACCCGCTTGGCCAGCCCGAAGTCCGCGACGAACGGCTCGCCCGCGGCGTCGACGAGCACGTTCCCGGGCTTCAGGTCGCGGTGCAGGATGCCCCGCTGGTGCGCGAAGTGGACCGCCCGGCACACCTTGGCGACCGCGGCCACCAGGTCGCGGAGCGGGGGCCGCGGGGACCGGCGGAGCAGGTCCGCGAGGGTGCCCCCGTCGATCAGCTTCATGGTGAAGAACGGCCGCCCGGCGTGCTCCCCGACCTCGAAGATGGGGACGATGTTCGGGTGGTCGAGTTCGGCCGTGGCCTCGGCCTCGGCCCGGAACCGGGCCCGGCCCACGTCGGAGGTCAGGCGGCCGGGGAGGAGCATCTTGAGCGCGACGACCCGGTTCAGGTTCCGCTGCCGCGCCCGGTACACGACGCCCATCCCGCCGGCCGCGAGTTCGCACTGCAACTCGTACTCGCCCACGACCTCGGCGGGCCGGTCCGCGGCCCCGTCGTGGGGAGTGCGGCCGTCGGGCTGCGTGGGCGGTTCGGGCTCGGATTCGGGCATTGGTGGCGGCGGCTCCCGGTCCGGCCACGCCCGCGGGACCGCGAGCGGGGCGGGCGGTGCGAGTACTAGGCACGCTGTTTGGATCGACACAAGGAACCGCCGAGACGTGCGGTGCTGGTCTGCAAGTCTACCGGCCGGGCAGGGCGGCGGGCAAAGCGAATCTTGCGGCGGGCGGGGGCGGGACCAGGCAAAGCGATCCGGGTTGCCGTAGCCTCCGGCGAATCGGGCCGCGATAATGCACCCTTATGGAGTCTCCCACGCGAACGACTGTTGCCCGTCACCGCCCCTGCCGCGCGTTCCGCGCGCTGGCGGTGTTCGTCGGCCTGTTCGCGTCCGGCCTCCTCCCGCTGCCCGTGGTCCTCGGGACCGCCCGCACGGCCCCCGGGTCCGAGGCCGACGCCCCCGAGGGCGAGCCCGGGGGCGACGGCTCCGCGGCCGCGGACGACGACCCGCCCGTTCCCGCCCGTGCGGCCCGCGACCTCCGCCGCGCGCGGCCGGTCGCGGTCGCCCTCCTCCCGCTCCCCCTTCAGATCCGCTGCGGCACCCCGCCCGCGCCCCGCACGCGGCCGGTGCGGTCGGCCACGCTGCGCTGCTAGCCCCCGTCACGTCCCTCCCCGCGCCCGCCCGGCCGCGCCCCCGCGCGGCCCGGGGCCGTGCGCCCGTCGCTGCCCGACCCCGCTGCCCGCCCGTTCATTACCCGAGACAAGGGACCGTTGCGTCATGCCCGAAAGCCTTCTCCCCCCGCCGCCGCCGCCGCCGCTCTCCCCGCGCCGCGACCTGACCGCGGGCCTCGTCGTGTTCCTGGTCGCCCTACCGCTGTGCCTGGGCATCGCCCTCGCGTCCGGCGCGCCGCTGTTCTCCGGCCTGGTCGCCGGCGTCGTCGGCGGGATCGTCGTCGGCCTGCTGAGCGGGTCGCACACCAGCGTCGCCGGCCCGGCCGCCGGCCTCACGGCCGTCGTCGCCGCGCAGATCGCCGCGCTCGGCTCGTTCGAGGCGTTCCTCGTCGCGGTCGTCCTCGCCGGGGTGGTCCAGATCGCGCTCGGGGTGGCCCGGGCCGGGTTCCTGTCCGCGTTCATCCCCTCGAGCGTCATCAAGGGGCTGCTCGCCGCCATCGGCGTCATCCTCATCTTGAAGCAGATCCCGCACGTCGTCGGCCACGACCCGGACCCGGAGGGCGACTTCTCGTTCTTCCAGCCCGACCAGCGGAACACGTTCACCGAGTTGATCGACACGGTCGACGACTTCCACACGGGGGCCGCGGTCGTCGGGGTGCTGTCCGTGCTCCTGCTGTTCGGGTGGGACCGCTCGAAGCGGTTGAAGAAGTCGCCGGTCCCGGCCCCGCTCCTCGTGGTGCTGCTCGGGGTCGGCCTGAGCGCCCTGTTCCGGACCCTCGGGGGCGAGTGGGCCATCGAGCCGAAGCACATGGTCCAGGTGCCCGTGGCCGGCAGCTTCTCCGAGTTCCTCGGGTTCCTGCGGCACCCGGCGTTCGAGCACCTGAGCAACCCCGCGGTGTACTTCGCGGCGCTGACCCTGGCGGCCGTCGCGTCGCTGGAGACGCTCCTGAACCTGGAGGCGGTGGACAAGATCGACCCGCGGCAGCGGAACTCGCCCCCGAGCCGCGAGCTGATCGCGCAGGGGGTCGGGAACGTCGCGTCCGGGCTGATCGGCGGGCTCCCGGTCACGTCGGTGATCGTCCGCAGCTCGGTGAACATCAACGCCGGCGGGCAGACGAAGGCGTCGGCCGTGTTCCACGGGGTGCTGCTGCTGGTGAGCGTCGCGCTGTTCGCCGCGTGGCTGAACGTGATCCCGCTGTCGTGCCTGGCGGCGATCCTGCTGGTCACCGGGCTGAAGCTCGCCAGCCCCGCCCTGGTGCGGCAGATGTGGGCCGGCGGGAGGCACCAGTTCGTCCCGTTCGCCACGACCGTCGTGGCCATCGTGTTCACCGACCTGCTCGTCGGCGTGATGCTCGGGCTGGCCGTCGCCGCCGGGTTCATCCTGTGGAGCAACGCGCGGCGGCCGCTCCGGGTGTTCCGCGAGAAGCACCTCCGGGGCGAGGTGGTCCACGTCGAGCTGGCCACGCAGGTGAGCTTCCTGAACCGGGCCGCGCTGGCGAAGATCTTCGACGAGGTGCCGACCGGCGGGCACGTGCTGCTCGACGCGCGGGGCACCGACTACATCGACCCGGACATCCTCGACCTGATCCGCGACTTCGACGAGGTGACCGGCCCGGCCCGCGGGGTCCAGGTGAGCCTCGTCGGGTTCCGCAAGCGGTACCACCTGGAGGACCGCCTCCAGTACGTGGACCACTCGACCCGGGACCTGCAAGAGGCGCTCACCCCGGTGCAGGTGCTACAGATCCTCAAGGACGGGCACGAGCGGTTCCACACCGGGCGGCGGATCACCCGGGACCTGAGCCGGCAGGTGCTGGCGACAGCGGGGGGTCAGCACCCGCTCGCCGTGGTCCTCAGTTGCATCGACTCCCGGGCCCCGGTCGAGCTGATCTTCGACCTCGGGGTGGGCGACGTGTTCAGCGTCCGCATCGCCGGGAACGTGACCAGCGCGAACGTGCTCGGGAGCGTCGAGTACGCGTGCGCCGTGGCCGGCACGAAGCTGGTGGTGGTGATGGGCCACACCCGGTGCGGGGCGGTGTCGGCCGCGGTGGGCCTGGCGTGCTCCGGGAAGTCGGCCCGCGAGGCGACCGGGTGCCAGCACCTCGACCACATTGTCGACGAGGTCCAGCGGGCCGTGGACGTGCCCGCGTGCGGGGGCGTGGACAAGCTGCCCCCGGACGAGCGCCAGGCGTTCGTGGACGCGGTGGCCCGGAAGAACGTGCAGCTCGTGGTGCGGCGGGCACTGGAGCAGAGCACGACCCTGGCCGAGCTGGTCCGGGACGGGCGGATCATGGTCGTCGGCGCGCTCTACGACGTGGCCACCGGCGGCCTCGAGTTCCTGCCCCAGGGGTGACGCCGAACCGTGATGACGAGTGATACCGGATCTGTTGGGGTCGTGTTGATCCGAGCCCGAGCGCCGAGCGAAGGTTCACGTTGACCCTCGCTCGGCGCTCGGGCTCGGACCCGTCCACCACGGTTCCGGTTCCACCGGACTCGGTATCAGTGCCGGGGGGGTGCGGGGTCGAGGGCGGCGAGCAACTCGGTGAGGGCGTCGAGGGCCACCGGCTTGACCAGGTGGCGGTCGAACCCGGCGGTGTGGACCCGCCGCCGGTCGTCGTCGGCCCCCCACCCGGTCAGCGCCACGAGGTACGGGGCGCGCCCCCACGGCTCGGCCCGGATGCGGCGGGCGGCTTCGTAGCCGTCCACCTTCGGCATCCCGAGGTCCATAAGGACCACGTCCGGCCGGAACTCCGCCGCCGCCGCGACCCCGGCCTCCCCGTCGTGGGCCGTCCGCACCTCGTGACCCATGATCCCCAGGACCTGGGCGAGCGACTCCGCCGCGTCCCCGTTGTCGTCCACCACGAGGACGCGGCGCTGCGGCCCGCGCGCCTCCTCGGCCGCAGCGGCGGGCGCCTCGGGGGCCGGCGCCTCGACCGCCGCGGGCAGGCGGACGACGAACTCGCTGCCCTTCCCGAGCCCCTCGCTGTGGGCCTCGATCCGGCCGCCGTGCAGCGCGACGAACTCCTTGACCAGCGACAGCCCGATCCCCAACCCGCCCTGCGCCCGCTGCCAGTGCGTGTCCACCTGGACGAAGACCTCGAAGACGTGGGGCAGGTGGACGGCGGGGATGCCGATCCCGGTGTCCCGGACGTGGACCACCGCCTCGGTCCCGTCCCGCGCGGCGGACAGGCGGATGTGCCCGCCCGGGTCGCTGTACTTGGCGGCGTTGTTCAACAGGTTCAAGAAGACCTGGGCGAGCCGGGTCGGGTCGGCGTCCAGCGGGAGCGGGTCGGGCGGCAGCGCGACCGTGAGCTCGTGGCCCAGGCGGTCGATCAGCGGGCGGCTCGCCTCAACGGCGTCCCGGAGCACCGCCGCGAGGTCCACCCGCTCCCTGCGGATCTCCAGCTTGCCCGTCGCGATCCGGCTGATGTCGAGCAGGTCGTCCACCAGCCGCACCATCTGCTTCAGCTGCCGCTCCATCATGCCCCGGGACCTCTCGGCCGCGGCCGGCTCGGTCCCGGCCAGCTTGAGGAGGTGCACCGCTCCGCTCATCGCGGCGAGGGGGTTCCGCAGCTCGTGGCTGAGGACCGCGAGGAAGTGGTCCCGTGACCGCACGGCGGCCCGGAGCCGCGTGCTGAGGCTCTCGGCCTCCTCGACCAGTTCGTGCTGCCGGGTCGCGGAGACGAGCAGCGCCTCGTTCACGGCCGCCGCCCGCTGGCGGTAGACGGCGGTCTCCGTCGAGTCCGTCACCTGGACCATCACTCCCGCCGGCAGGTCCCCCTCCCCGAGGATCGCCCACACCGCGTAGGACCAGTACACGGGCCCGGGTTCCCGCTGGCGGTGCTCCTGCTCGGCCAGGTTCTCCGGCGCCCCCGTGCGGAACACGCGGTCGAGCAGCGCCAGGCAGCCGTTCTCCGGCCCCTCCGGCACGACCTCGGCGAACGAGCGGCCGACGAGGTCCCTCCGGTCCTTGCCCACGAGCCTCGCGAAGGCGGGGTTGAGGTACGACACGACGTGCGTCGCCCCCTGCAGGGCGACCGTCGGCAGCGGCGACTGCTCGGACAGGTACCGGGAGAGGCGCGAGAGCGGGGGCGTCGGACCAGCGGCCCCGAGTTCGTGTTCCCCAATCATTACCGGCCCCTATTCTTCTCCGGCGGCCGGACCGGGACCCCGGCTGCCGTCCCGGGCCCCCGGGGCGAGCGGTTCGGGGATCCCGGTGACGAGGCCGTGGTAGCCCCTCAGCCGCCCGCCGATCCGCAACCCGCCGGACGTGACCTCGTACTCGCGGATGTCCTTGCTGTGGTCGCTGCCCCTCATCTTGACGACCACCAGCACCTTGCGGAGCTGGCCGTCGATCTCGACGTACCGCAGCCGGATGATGTCGTCGCTCAGGAACGAGATCGCGTACGGGCTGAGCGCCAGCTCGGTGAAGCTCTCGACGAGTTCGACGGTGCTCACGATCGTGACGCCGGTCCGCGTGAGGGCCCCGATCATCCGGTACAGCGACTCCCGGAAGTCGTCGCGGAACCCGGGGGCCAGGGCCAGTTCGAACCCGGCCAGCGAGTCGATGACCACCCGCTTCGCCCCGGTGCGCTGCACCGCGTCGATGACCTCCCGCATCGTCTCGTCGACCGACAGGTCGAGGGGCCGCAGGTAGAGGACGCTCAGCTTGCCGTCGTTCTCGGGGGTTGCGAAATCCATGCCGAGGGCCGCGGCCCGGGCCGCGTACTCCTCCGGCCGCTCCTCGAATATGGTGAGGATCCCCGGCTCCCCGCGGCGGAGCCCCTCGGCGATGAACTGGGTGGCGAAGACGGACTTCCCGGACCCCGCGGGGCCGGCGATCAGGAGGCTGTCCCCCTCCGGGATCCCGCCGCCGAGTATCGCGTCCAGGTCGGCGACCCCGGTCGAGAGCCGCCGCCGGTCGCGGGGCTTCGGCGCCCGGCCGGTGAGGCCGAAGGTGCGGGGGAACGCCTGCACGCCCGCGTCGGTGATGCGGAACGTGTGCAGCCCCGGCACCGACGCCTGGCCCCGGAGCTTCATGACCTGGAGCTTCCGCACGATCGAGTTCCGCTCGACCTGCTGGGACAACCAGAACAGGCCGTCGGCGACGGTGAACACCGGGTTGTTGCGGATCTCCCCCTCGGTGTACTCCCCGATCAGGAAGGTGGTCGCCTGCCAGCCCGTCAGGTGCAGGGCGAGGCGCTGCACGAAGCCCTGGAGCTCCGCCTCGCCGGTGCCGCCCCCGGCCTTCCGCACGACCGTCCGGAACGAGTCCACCACGACGACGGCCGGGTTGGCCGCCTCGACCTCCCGCACGATCTCGGCGAGTACCGCCTCCAGGTCCATGTCCAGGACGACGCGGCTCAGGTTGATGAACCGGACCTCGTGGGACAACTTGGCCGGGTCGAAGAACTGGAACTGCTGCTGGTACCGGAGCATCTTGAGGGCCGGCTCGCCGAGCACGGTGAAGTACAGGGCCGGGCGCTCGGGCGTGGCGTTGGCGAACAGGATCTGGTGCGCGAGTGTCGTCTTCCCGCCCCCCGGGGCCCCGGCGATGATGTTGAACGAGTACTCGGGCAGGCCGCCGCCCAGGATCTCGTCCAGGCCCGGCACCCCGGTCGGCAGCTTCCGGATCGTGACCTTGTCCCCCGCACTCATACCCCTCCCCCCCCACTTTCAGCGTTCGGTCCGGTCGCGGTCGCCCCGGGCCACGCGTCGCCCGCGAGTCGCAGCGTGAGGGGCTCGCCGATGAAGGCCACCAGCAGGCCGAGCAAATGGGCGACGACCGCGACCCCCGCCCCGTCCCCGCGTGCCCCCGCGCCCGTGTGCCCGGCTTCGTCGAGGCCGCCCAGCGAGCCGTCGGCCCTCACCACGGCGGCGAGCGAGGGGACGTCCGCCTGTGCCAGCGTCACCGCCCGCGACAGGAGGGTGCGGTACCCCTCGGTGCCGGCCAACCGCGCGAGCCGCACCCGCAACGTCTCGCACACCCGCACCGCCGCACTCCCGTCCCCGGGCTGTTCGCCGCGCGCCGCTTCGAGGGCGACTAACCGCCGGGCGAAGTCCCAGGTTCTGGGCGGGGGCGTGCTCATCGAGTGCGTGTCTCGTGCCGGGTCGTGGCCGACGGACCGGTGCTCCCACTCTCCTCCGGGTCGTGGCGGCCACGACCCGGTGCGTTCTCACTCGCAAATGTCGGTCCGATCGGCGTCATCCCTTGGGGGCGGTCGCCGGGCGCCTCGGCCGCACCGCGATAGTGTAAGCCCCGCGGCGCTGGCGGTCGCCCGGGACAATCCGCAGGTGACAAAAAATCCGAGCGGACGCGGCGGAGCGGACGGGCACCGGATCGGGCCGCGTCCGCGAGCACGGCGCGAAGTCCGCGGCCCACCGGAACGGCAAGTGCCCGCGCCCTTCACCCCGGCCGGACCTTCCACGGGTGCTCGTGTCGCGTCGTGCCCGAATGGAGAGCGGGGTCGCGACTTGCAATTCACCGGACGTGGTCTAGAGATCCTTGCGACGGGAACTAACTCGCACTGGAACCCGCGCGTGAGTTCGACCCGGGTTCTGTTCGGTAAGCCTGCTTACTTGACCACCGGGGCTTCTCAGCGTCATTGCCCCTGCTGTGGGTTTTCAAACCCCGCGGCGTAGCGTAAGCTGTTCGAGACGAACCGCGTTCGCACCCGTACGGGACTAGGCGGAGCCGGCCGGCGCGTGACGGGCCGAAACGCGGTAGGCCGATGGTCGCAGTGGCAGGGGCCACTTCCGCCACACGTTCTCCTGATTCCGGGCCGCAGCGGTTGCCCGCGGCGGGGCTGTCTCGGTGGGTGCTGCAGTTGGACCTGTCGCGGTCCCGCGTGCCCCGGCTCGCTCGCCTCCCCACACGTTCGTTTGCTGAGTCACGTACGGCTCGAACGATCTGGAGCCCGGTGGTGGTACTGCTCGGGCCCTCGTGACCGCGCCCGGTCGCCCGCAATCAGACGAATGAACAGCCCCCTTCCCGGTCAGCAGCCGCAATTGGGCGAAATCATGCAACAGCCGGATCAGCTCCTCGACCGACCGGTTCCCGCCCCCCAGAGCGCATCCGCCGATTGGAAAACGGAGCTCCTCGCCGCCGACGCCCGGTCGCGAAAAATTCTCGCCGCGATCGCGGCGTTTCGCGACGGCGACTTCTCCGCGCGGCTCCCGGCGGACTGGTCGGGAACAGACGGGCGCATCGCGGAGGCGTTCAACCAGACCATCGGGCACGAGGACCGCATCGCGCGGGAGGTGGCGCGGCTGAGCGTGACGGTCGGCAAGGAGGGGCGGATCAAGCAGCGCATGTCGGTGCCGGGGGCGGTCGGCGGGTGGGCGGAGAAGGTCGACTCACTGAACACCCTGCTCGACGACCTGGTGCGCCCGACGGCCGACGTCGCCCGCACCATCGGGGCCGTGGCCAAGGGCGACCTCGGACAGTCGATGGACCTGGAGGCCGACGGCCGCCCGCTCCAGGGCGAGTTCCTCCGCTCGGCGAACCTCGTCAACACGATGATCGAGCAACTCTCGGTCTTCACGTCGGAGGTCACCCGCGTCGCCCGCGAGGTCGGCACCGAGGGCAAGCTCGGCGGCCAGGCCCAGGTCTCCGGCGTGGCCGGCACGTGGAAGGACCTCACCGACAACGTCAACTCGATGGCGTCCAACCTCACGGGCCAGGTCCGCAACATCGCCGAGGTGACGATCGCCGTGGCCAGCGGCGACCTGTCCAAGAAGATCACCGTCGACGTGCGGGGCGAGATCCTGCAGCTCAAGGAGACCATCAACACGATGGTGGAGCAACTCCGGTCGTTCGCGTCGGAAGTCACCCGCGTGGCCCGCGAGGTCGGCACCGAAGGGCGGCTGGGGGTGCAGGCCGTGGTGCCGGGCGTCGCGGGCACGTGGAAGGACCTGACCGACTCGGTCAACGCGATGGCGACCAACCTCACGGCCCAGGTCCGCAACATCGCGACCGTGACCACCGCCGTGGCCCGCGGCGACCTGAGCCGCAAGATCACCGTCGACGTGAAGGGCGAGATCCTCGAACTCAAGGAGACCATCAACACGATGGTCGACCAGTTGAACGGGTTCGCGTCCGAGGTGACCCGGGTGGCCCGTGAGGTCGGCACCGAGGGCAAGCTCGGCGGCCAGGCCCAGGTGGGCGGCGTGGCCGGCACGTGGAAGGACCTCACCGACTCGGTCAACTCGATGGCCTCAAACCTGACGGGTCAGGTTCGCAACATCGCCGAGGTGACCACCGCCGTGGCGAAGGGCGACCTGAGCCGCAAGATCACCGTCGACGTGAAGGGCGAGATCCTCGAGCTGAAGAACACCATCAACACGATGGTCGACCAGTTGAACGGGTTCGCGTCCGAGGTGACCCGCGTGGCGCGTGAGGTCGGCACCGAGGGCAAGCTCGGCGGCCAGGCCGAGGTCCGCGGCGTGGCCGGCACGTGGAAGGACCTGACCGACAACGTCAACTTCATGGCCTCCAACCTCACGGGTCAGGTCCGCAACATCGCCGAGGTGACGACGGCCGTTGCCAACGGCGACCTGTCCAAGAAGATCACTGTCGACGTGAAGGGCGAGATCCTCGAGCTGAAGAACACGATCAACACGATGGTCGACCAGCTCAACGGGTTCGCGTCCGAGGTGACCCGCGTGGCGCGTGAGGTCGGCACCGAGGGCGAACTGGGCGGCCAGGCCGAGGTGCGAGGCGTGGCCGGCACGTGGAAGGACCTCACCGACTCCGTGAACGCGATGGCGACCAACCTGACGGGCCAGGTCCGCAACATCGCCGACGTCACCACCGCCGTGGCCAACGGCGACCTGTCCAAGAAGATCACCGTCGCGGTGCGCGGAGAAATTCTTGAGCTGAAGAACACGATCAACACGATGGTGGACCAACTCAACGGCTTCGCCGGCGAGGTGAGCCGGGTGGCCCGCGAGGTCGGCACCGAGGGCAAGCTTGGCGGCCAGGCCCAGGTGCCCGGCGTCGCGGGCACCTGGAAGGACCTGACCGACAACGTCAACTCCATGGCGTCGAACCTCACGGGTCAGGTCCGCAACATCGCCGACGTCGCCACCGCCGTGGCCAACGGCGACCTGTCGAAGAAGATCACCGTCGACGTGAAGGGCGAGATCCTCGAGCTGAAGAACACGCTCAACACGATGGTCGACCAGCTCAACGGGTTCGCGTCCGAGGTGAGCCGGGTGGCCCGCGAGGTGGGCACCGAGGGCAAGCTCGGCGGCCAGGCCCAAGTCCGCGGCGTGGCGGGCACGTGGAAGGACCTGACGGACAACGTCAACTCCATGGCCAACAACCTGACCGGCCAGGTCCGCAACATCGCCGACGTCACGACCGCCGTGGCCCGCGGGGACTTGAGCCGCAAGATCACGGTCGAGGTGAAGGGCGAGATCCTGGAGCTGAAGAACACCATCAACACGATGGTCGACCAGCTCAACAGCTTCGCGTCGGAGGTGACCCGGGTGGCCCGCGAGGTGGGCACCGAGGGCAAGCTCGGCGGCCAGGCCCAAGTCCGCGGCGTGGCGGGCACGTGGAAGGACCTGACGGACAACGTCAACTCCATGGCCAACAACCTGACCGGCCAGGTCCGCAACATCGCCGACGTCACGACCGCCGTGGCCCGCGGGGACTTGAGCCGCAAGATCACGGTCGAGGTGAAGGGCGAGATCCTGGAGCTGAAGAACACCATCAACACGATGGTCGACCAGCTCAACAGCTTCGCGTCGGAGGTGACCCGGGTGGCCCGCGAGGTGGGCACCGAGGGCAAGCTCGGCGGCCAGGCCGAGGTGCCCGGCGTCGCCGGCACGTGGAAGGACCTGACCGACAACGTCAACTTCATGGCGTCGAACCTGACCGGCCAGGTCCGCAACATCGCCGGCGTCGCCACCGCCATCGCCAAGGGGGACCTCTCCTCGAAGATCACCGTCGAGGTGAAGGGCGAGATCCTGCAGCTCAAGGAGACCATGAACACCATGGTCGAGCAGTTGCGTGCGTTCGCCGGCGAGGTGAGCCGGGTGGCCCGCGAGGTCGGGACCGACGGCAAGCTCGGCGGCCAGGCCCAGGTGCCCGGCGTGGCGGGCACCTGGAAGGACCTGACGGACAACGTCAACTCCATGGCCAACAACCTCACCGGCCAGGTCCGCAACATCGCCGAGGTGACGATCGCCGTGGCCAGCGGCGACCTGTCCAAGAAGATCACCGTCGACGTGAAGGGCGAGATCCTCCAGCTCAAGGAGACCATCAACACGATGGTCGACCAGCTCCGCTCGTTCGCGGCGGAGGTGAGCCGGGTGGCCCGCGAGGTCGGGACCGACGGCAAGCTCGGGGGGCAGGCCCAGGTGCCCGGCGTGGCCGGCACGTGGAAGGACCTCACCGACAACGTCAACTCGATGGCCTCGAACCTCACGGGCCAGGTCCGCAACATCGCCGACGTCGCCACCGCCATCGCCAAGGGGGACCTCAACCGCAAGATCACCGTCGACGTGAAGGGCGAGATCCTCCAGCTCAAGGAGACCATGAACACCATGGTCGACCAGCTCTCGGCGTTCGCGTCGGAGGTCACCCGCGTCGCCCGCGAGGTCGGCACCGAGGGCAAGCTCGGCGGCCAGGCCCAGGTCTCCGGCGTGGCCGGCACGTGGAAGGACCTCACCGACAACGTCAACTCGATGGCGTCCAACCTCACGGGCCAGGTCCGCAACATCGCCGAGGTGACGATCGCCGTGGCCAGCGGCGACCTGTCCAAGAAGATCACCGTCGACGTGCGGGGCGAGATCCTGCAGCTCAAGGAGACCATCAACACGATGGTGGAGCAACTCCGGTCGTTCGCGTCGGAAGTCACCCGCGTGGCCCGCGAGGTCGGCACCGAAGGGCGGCTGGGGGTGCAGGCCGTGGTGCCGGGCGTCGCGGGCACGTGGAAGGACCTGACCGACTCGGTCAACGCGATGGCGACCAACCTCACGGCCCAGGTCCGCAACATCGCGACCGTGACCACCGCCGTGGCCCGCGGCGACCTCAACCGCAAGATCACCGTCGACGTGAAGGGCGAGATCCTCGAGCTGAAGAACACGATCAACACGATGGTCGACCAGCTCAACAGCTTCGCCGGCGAGGTGACCCGCGTGGCCCGCGAGGTGGGCACCGAGGGCAAGCTCGGCGGCCAGGCCCAGGTCTCCGGCGTGGGCGGCACGTGGAAGGACCTCACCGACAACGTGAACTTCATGGCCTCGAACCTCACCGAGCAGGTCCGCGGCATCGTGCGGGTCGTCACCGCCGTGGCCAACGGGAACCTGACCCAGCGGCTCGCGGTGCAGGCCAAGGGCGAGGTCGCCGCCCTCGCCGACACCATCAACAACATGACCGACACGCTGGCGACGTTCGCCGACCAGGTGACCAACGTGGCCCGCGAGGTCGGCGTGGACGGGCGGCTCGGGGGCCAGGCCAACGTCCCCGGTGCCGCCGGAACGTGGAAGGACCTCACCGGCAACGTGAACCTCCTCGCCGCCAACCTCACGACCCAGGTGCGGGCCATCGCCGAGGTCGCCACGGCCGTCACCAAGGGGGACCTGACCCGCTCCATCCAGGTCGACGCGAAGGGCGAGGTGGCCGAGCTGAAGGACAACATCAACACGATGATCTCCAACCTGCGGGAGACGACCGAGAGCAACCGCGAGCAGGACTGGCTCAAGACGAACCTGGCCAAGTTCACCGGCATGCTCCAGGGCCAGCGCGAGCTGAACACCGTGGGCCAGATGCTCCTCACCGAGCTGGCCCCGCTGGTCCGGGCGCAGCAGGGCACCATCTACCACCTGAGCGGCACCGAGGAGGGGGCCCAGTTGCGGCTCCTGTCGAGTTACGCGCACGGGGGCGGCGGCCGGCTCAGCGAGACCATCCGCCTCGGCGAGGGGCTCGTCGGCCAGTGCGCGGTCGAGAAGAAGCGGATCCTGCTGACGGACGTGCCGCCGGACTTCGTCACCATCTCGTCGAGCCTCGGCCGGGCCAGCCGGGTCAGCGTCGTCGTACTCCCCGTGCTCTTCGAGGGGGAGGCCAAGGCGGTGATCGAGCTGGCCGCGTTCCACGGGTTCACCGAGGTCAACCTGACGTTCCTCGACCAGCTCACACAGTCCATCGGCGTCGTGCTCAACACCATCGAGGCGACGATGCGGACGGAGGGGCTGCTCACCCAGTCCCAGCAGCTCACGGCCGAGTTGCAGTCCCGGCAGAGCGAGCTCCAGAACACCAACGAGGAGCTGGGCACCAAGGCGCGGCTCCTCGCCGAGCAGAACGCCGAGGTCGAGCGGAAGAACGCCGAGGTCGAGCAGGCCCGCCACGCGCTCGAGGAGAAGGCGGCCGAGCTGGCGCTCACCTCGAAGTACAAGTCCGAGTTCCTGGCGAACATGAGCCACGAGCTGCGGACCCCGCTCAACTCCATCCTCATCCTCAGCCAGCAGCTCGCCGAGAACTCGACGGGCAACCTCACCCCCAAGCAGATCGAGTTCTCCCGGAACGTCAACTCGTCCGGGTCCGACCTGCTGCACCTCATCAACGACATCCTGGACCTCTCGAAGATCGAGTCCGGCACGGTGACCGTCGAGGTCGAGGAGATCTCGTTCGCCGGACTCCGCGACAACATCGACCGCAACTTCCGGCACGTCGCCGAGGCGAAGAACCTGCCGTTCCGCGTGCAGTTCGCGGACAACCTGCCGCCGTACATGGACAGCGACCCGAAGCGGCTCCAGCAGATCCTCAAGAACCTGCTGTCCAACGCCGTCAAGTTCACCGCGCAGGGCCACGTCGACGTGCGGGTCGCGCTCGCCACGCAGGGGTGGACCCCGGACCACCCGGTGCTGGGCAAGGCCGCCCAGGTCGTCGCGTTCGCCGTCGAGGACACCGGCATCGGCATCGCGCCGGAGAAGCAGCGGCTCATCTTCGAGGCGTTCCAGCAGGCCGACGCCGGGACCGCCCGCAAGTACGGCGGCACCGGCCTGGGCCTGGCCATCAGCCGCGAACTGGCCGTGCTGCTGGGCGGCGAGATCAAGCTCGTCAGCGTCCACGGGCAGGGCAGCGTGTTCACCCTCTACCTGCCGGTCCACTACGCCGGCCCCAACGGGGCGGCGCCCGCGGCGACCAGCGGGGCCGCGGCCCCCCGCGAACTCACCGTCCTGCCCGTCGCGCGCGAGGAGCACGTCGAGGACGACCGCAACACGATCAAGGACGGCGACCCGGTCCTGCTCGTCATCGAGGACGACCCGCACTACGCCCGCATCCTCCTGGGCCTCGCGCGGGACAAGGGGTTCAAGGGGCTCGTGGCCGCCAAGGGGGCCGCGGGCCTGTCCCTCGCCCGCCAGTACCACCCCGCGGCCGTCTCGCTCGACATCTTCCTCCCGGACATGCTCGGCTGGACGGTGCTCAACCAGCTCAAGCTCGACCCGGCCACGCGGCACATCCCGGTCCAGATCGTGACCCTCGAGGAGGAGCGGCAGCACGGCCTCGCGCACGGGGCGTTCGCCTACCTGGTCAAGGCGCCGACCACCAAGGGCCTGGAGGCGGCGTTCGACCGCATCAAGGACTTCACCGCGCCCCGCGCCAAGCGGCTCCTGGTCGTCGAGGACCACGACATCGAGCGGCGGGCGATCGTCGAGCTGCTCGGCCACACGGACATCGAGGTGGTCACCGCGGCCACCGGCGCGGAGGCCCTGGGGGTGCTCCTCACGGGGCCCGTCGACTGCATGGTGCTGGACCTGCGGCTGCCCGACATGACGGGGTTCGAGCTGCTCGAGCGGATGCACGCCGAGCCCGCCCTGGCCGACGTGCCGGTCGTCGTCTACACCGGCAAGGACCTGGCCGCGGACGAGAAGACGCAGCTCAAGGCGCTGGCCAAGAGCATCGTCCTCAAGGACGTCCGGTCGCCCGAGCGGCTGCTCGACGAGACCGCCCTGTTCCTCCACCGGGTCGTCACCGACCTGCCGCCGGAGAAGCAGCGGATGCTCGAGCAGCTGCACAGCTCCAAGGAGGTCCTGCGGGGCCGCAAGGTGCTCGTGGTCGACGACGACGCCCGCAACATCTTCGCCCTGACCTCCCTGCTCGAGAACCAGGAGGTGGAGGTGGTCAGCGCGACCAACGGCCGCCAGGCCATCGACCTCCTCAAGAGCACCCCCGACCTGAGCATGGTGCTGATGGACATCATGATGCCCGAGATGGACGGGTACGAGACGATGCGGGAGATCCGCAAGGCGCCCGAGTTCAGCACGCTCCCGATCCTCGCCCTCACCGCGAAGGCGATGAAGGGGGACCGCGAGAAGTGCCTCGACGCCGGCGCCAGCGACTACATCGCCAAGCCGGTGAACACCTCCCAGCTCCTGTCCCTGATGCGGGTGTGGCTGTTCCGGTGACGCCGGGCCGGGGCCGGGGGCGGCCCTCGCCGAACCGCACCGGTGAAAGGCCGCGGCCCCGCGGGGGGAGGGCCCCGGGCTCCTGAAGATCCCTACGAACCCGGGCCCCGGGGGCCGTACACTGCCTACCGGGAGCTGACCGCCGCCGTTCCGCCGCGACGACCCTGGCACCACCGCGCCGCATTCATGAATCAACCGATTAACATTCTGATCGTCGACGACGAGGCGAAGAACCTCATCGTCCTCGAAACCGTCCTGAGCGACCCGGGCTACCGCCTGGTCCGGGCCGGGTCGGCGGACCAGGCGCTGCTCGCGCTCGTCGCCGAGGAGTTCGCCCTCCTCATCCTGGACATCCGGATGCCCGGCATGAGCGGCTTCGAGCTGGCCCAGATGATCAAGGACCGCAAGAAGACCGCCCGCGTGCCCATCATCTTTCTGACCGCGTACCACAACGAGGACCAGCACGTCCTGGAGGGCTACGAGGCCGGCGCCGTGGACTACCTCCACAAGCCGGTGAACGCGGCCGTGCTCCGCTCGAAGGTCGCCGTCTTCGCCGAGCTGCACCGGAAGAACCGCGAGGCCGTCGCGGCCAACCGCGCCCTGCTCGCCGAGGTGGCCGAGCGGCGCCGGGCCGAGGAGCGCCTGCGCGAGTTGAACGAGACGCTCGAGCAGCGCGTGGAGGAACGGACCCGGGCCCTGCGGGAGAGCGAGCACTTCCTCCAGCGCGTCACCGAGGTGACGCCGGGCGTGATCCACATCTTCGACGTGGAGGAGCGCCGCAGCGTCTTCGTCAACCGCTCGGTCGCGGCCGTGCTGGGGTACAGTGCGGCCGAGGTGCAGGCGGCCGGGTCCGGGGCCCTGCCGGCCCTGATGCACCCCGACGACGTGCCGCGGTTCGAGGAGCACCTGCGGGTCGTGGGCACCCTCGCGGACGGCGCGGTCGTGGACTTCGAACACCGGCTGCGCGACCGGGCGGGCGAGTGGCACTGGTTCCACAGCCGGGACGCCGTCTTCGCCCGCAACGCGGCGGGGGGCGTGCGGCAGATCATCGGCACGTCGATCGAGATCACCCAGCGGAAGCGGGCCGAGGAGGGGGTCGCCGACCTCAACCGCCGGCTCGAGCACCGCGTCCGCGAGCTGCAGACGATCCTCGAGGTGAGCCCGGTCGGGATCGCCGTCGCCGGGGACCCGGAGTGCCGCACCGTCTGGGCCAACCCCGCCCTCCGCGCGCTGCTCCGGATGCCCGAGGGGTCCGACCCGTCCGCGGGGCTGGGGGCGGGCGAGCGGCCCCCGTTCCGGGTGCTGCGGCAGGGCGCGGAGGTGCCGCCCCAGGACCTCCCGATGCGGCGGTCCGTCGCCAGCGGCCGGCCGGTGATCGACGAGGAGCTGCACGTGGTGTTCGCGGACGGGACGACCCGCGTCCTGAGCGAGAGCTCGGTCCCCCTGTTCGACGCCGCCGGCACCGTCCGGGGGTGCATCGGGTTCCACACCGACCTGACCGAGCGGAAGCGCGTCGAGGCGGTCCTGCAGGACGCCGACCGGCGCAAGGACGAGTTCCTGGCGACCCTGGCCCACGAGCTCCGCAACCCGCTCGCACCGATGCGGAACGCCGCGCACGTCCTCCACGTCAAGGGGCCGCCGACCCAGGAGGTGCGGTGGGCCAGGGACGTCATCGACCGGCAGATCCGGCAGATGGCCCGGCTCATCGACGACCTGATGGACGTGTGCCGGATCAACCAGGGCAAACTCGAACTCAAGCGGGAGCGCGTCGAGTTCGCGAAGGTGGTGCAGGGGGCGGTCGAGGCGAGCCGCCCCCTGATCGACCAGATGGGCCACGAACTCGCGGCCACGCTGCCGACCGAGCCCGTGGTCCTCGAGGCCGACCTGACCCGGCTGGCCCAGGTGTTCCTGAACCTGCTCAACAACGCCGCCAAGTACACGGAGCGGGGCGGGCGGATCGACCTGCGGGCGGAGCGGCAGGGCAGCGACATGGTGGTGTCGGTCCGGGACACGGGCATCGGCATCCCGGCCGACAAGCTCCCGACCATCTTCGAGATGTTCTCCCAGGTCGAGGGCGCGTTGTCCCGGTCGCAGGGGGGCCTCGGCATCGGCCTGTGCCTGGTGAGGCGGTTGGTCGAGTTGCACGGCGGGTCGGTCGAGGCCAGGAGCGAGGGGGTGGGCAAGGGCAGCGTGTTCACCGTCCGCCTGCCGATCGTCCCGGACCAGGCCCCCCTCCGCGGGGCGGACCCGGTCGACGCCATGCCGACCTCCGCCCTCCGCATCCTGGTGGCCGACGACAACCGGGACGCCGCCACGAGTCTGGCGGTCCTTCTCAGGATGATGGGCAACAGCGTCCACACGGTGTTCGACGGCGAGGCGGCGGTCGCGGCCGCCGCGGAGTTCCAGCCCGACGTGGTCCTGTGCGACATCGGCATGCCGAAGCTGAACGGGTACGAAGCCTGCCGCCAGATCCGGGCGCAGGGGTTCGGGAGGAACGTGGTCCTCATCGCCGTGACGGGGTGGGCCCAGCACGAGGACCGGCGGAAGTCGCAGGAGGCGGGGTTCGACCACCACATGGTGAAGCCGGTGGACCCGCAAACCTTGATGACGATGCTGTCCGGGTTGAACGGCGTGAGGGCGTAACGGGGCGCGCTCGGGCGTGCGCCCGCCCGTTGGCCGGAGCGACGGTTGGCGTCGTGGGCGGCCACTCCCGCCCGCGGCCGTGCGCTCGCGTGCCACCTCCAACGGTGCCCGACAAATCCCTACGAGTGGTGAGGGTCGCGCGCGAAGTGGGACCAGTGAGTTCGTGGCGTGGCCCGCGAGGTCGTCGCGTGGTGTGGTCGGGGCGGTCGCCGGGGCGGTCGCCTACCGGGCCTCGGCTTCGGCTCGCCCCGAGGCGTCGCGAAGCCCCACCGCCGTGAAGAATGAGAAGCCCCTGGTTTCCCAGGGGCTTCCGAGTGTCCCGTCGCCAACTCAGCGGAGAGGGCGGGAATCTCCCAACCCCACTTTTTGCCCCACCCGATGACTACCGCCTGATCGCACTGATCCACTGGAAAAACAAGGCGTTCGCAGCATCCTATCGACCGAGCTACGAGCCCGGCTCGAGGGCCATTGTAGGGGCCATAACGGGTTCCGTGTGCACCAAACGTGCACCAACTGTGCACCGCGTAAACGCGGAGAAGGGTCCTCCAACAGCGACGGCACCCGCCTCCTCACGGGTGCCGCGAAACCATGTCGTCGAACTCAGCCCGGGACATCACGTAGCGTCTCCCACCTCGCCTTCACCGCTTAGAGCAGCGGGCGGATGTGGTCGAAGTACCGCCGCATCTCCCCGTGGACGTCGAGGCTCGTGTAGCGGTTCAGGATGTCCTTCGTGCTGTGCGACGTCAGGTACGTCAGCTCCAGGTGGGCGAGCTTCGCCCCGGTGCTCATGGACGTCGTCACCGACGACCGGAGCGTGTACAGCGTCGCCCCGTTACTGATCCCCGCCGCGGCCAGGAGCGACTTGAACTCCCAGTTCATGGCGTCCTCCGAGGCCCCTCCCAGCTCCCGGAGCAGGCGGCGGAAATGTAACTTCCGGGCGTGGTCGGTCTGCACGACGCCGGACTTCGCGGCAAGCAGCCGCTCGTCGAACAGGGTCTTCAACTCCTCCAGTGAGGCGACGCCCTGCGCGTCGGTGTCGAACACACGGCGGCTCCGCAGCAGCGGCCCGCCCCCACGATCGCCGATCGCCGTGATGAGGATCGGACGCAACTCGTCCGGGAACGGCAGCCGGAACGACACCTTCTTCTTGGTGAAGTTGACGTCCCCCAGGTTCACCCCGAACAGCAACTCCTGGTGATCGAAGTCGACGTCTTGGATGAGCAGTCCGACCGCCTCGTCGGGCCGCATGGGAAGGATCAGAGAGGGGGCGAGGGTGCAGAGCTGCCAGCAGTCCATCCGCCCCACGAGCCTGGCCCGCACCTCCACCGGCAGTCCGCGGCGGTCTGCACCCCGACCTGCTTCCGCTTGGCCGTCAGGAACTCATCAGCGAGTTGGCGGAAGGTGAGCCTCGGCACGGGCGAGTCCGAGAGTTGCCTCGCCCGTGCTTCGCTCGGCGGCCGGTACGCGCCGTCCTCGACGGCGTTCAGGAGCCGGCGCAGGTTCCGAGCGGCGGTCGCCGTGTCGTTGCCGAGTGTCTCCCCGAAGTACCGGCCGTTCCAGCGTCCCCTGGCGAGGTAGCGCTCGCCCCGCCGCCAGACGTACACCGTCTTCCCGCTCGCAGTCTCGTGGGCGTGGCCGCCCAGGAGTTCGCCTTGTGTCATCCGACGACCGCCACGTCTTTCTCCGACTCGTTCGTTCGCGTCCTGAGTAGCTGGTTGCACGTGTTCATCTCATCTCACTCGTCTACCAGGGAGCACTTGCTGATCATCGCGGTGCGCTCCCCCCTGCTTCGCGGGCATCGAATCGGGATTCGTCGTACCGTGGCAGGGAAACCGCCACATTGGTCAGCGTACTCGTGCGGAAGTGGGGACGGCGAGCGTTCCAGCGTTCCCTAAATGGGAACGCTGGGTCGAGTTGAATGGAAAGATGGGTCACTCGCTGCGGCGATAGCGGGCCGGCTTCTTTCGGGTGAAGCCGCTGTACTCGCCGCGGGCTTCCAGCCAGCGCAGTACGAGCCGCCCGATCGTCCTTTGAACCATCGCCTGTTTGACGACGACATCGGGGATCGCTGTCCTCCCTTCGGGTAAGTCGCTGATCGCCTTCCGAAGGTCTCCGAGGACTTCCGCGAACCGTTCCTCGGTGATGTCCAGGTCGCTCGGCGGGGCCGCAGCGGCCACGGGGATCGTCGGGGTGGGGTGGAACCCGATCGGGGCGGGCAGGTACTGCGCCGCACCCATGGCCTGGAGCAGACGGCGGACGCACCACAGCCACTCGTGGACGGTGGCCACGCCGTCGGCGAGTGACAGCCCCTCCTCGCACAGACGGTCGCTGAACGTTGCGGAGTCCCTGGCCCACTCCTCGACGTGGTACTCGGTCAACCTCGACCGGATGTCGCACACGTACTCGACGGCTCGTCGGTGGAGTCCGGGGAACGGTTCCCAGCGGGCATCGTCCTCGCAGCGGATCGGCGGGTCATCGACGACGCTCGCCAGGGCGAAGAGTTCACGGTCGTTGAGGGGTAACAGGATCTTGTCGCCGGTCACCCCCGCCCACACGTGATCGGCGAGCGGGCCGGGTAGCGACGCAACTCCCCGCCCCAGCCACTCGGCGAGGGTGAGGCCTTGAAACCCGCCGTAGTCGAGTTTCGGGAGCGGCGGCCGGGGCCGTTCGGGGAGCGCACGAAGGTGGGGCCGGAACTGGCCGAGGACGTAATCGCACAGGTCGAGGCTGTACTCGTGGAGTTGCTGACCCGCCATCCGCACCCCCGGCCGAGGTCACTCGGCTGCTCCCGGTGAATCGTGAGCCGGGGTAGGTGTTCTTCGAGATGGAGGGGCCGCGCAACTGGGGCGTGAAAAAGTAGCCGGGGTGCCGGTCATCCCGGCACTCCGGCCTCGGCTCTGCGTGGGCAGAACCGGCCGGTAGCGGCGGCTGTGCCGCACGCCCCACGGGTGTTACCCCGACGGACGTGACTGGACCCGGCCCCGTTTACGGAACCCGATCCAGGCGTCGCGTGCTTCCTGTGCGAGCCGCCGGACTTCCTGTGGGGTGGCAAGCTCCCGGAAGCCGTACTCGGCGGCGTCGGACAGGATCGTCGCGACGTCGGCCTCGCCGGTCTCGAAGGCCGGGCCGCACGAGGTGATCCACCCTTCCAGTGCCCGCCTGGCGGTCTGGTCCGGGTGGCCGGTCTCGTGCGCCCTTTCCAGACCCCGCCGCAGTTGACCCCGTGCCCTCTTGCCGAGGCCGTGGGTCAACTTCTTCTCCCCGAGTGAGAGGGTGAAGCCCAGGAGTTGGGCCTCGTCCCCGTTCTTCAGGTCGAACACGCCGTCCTCGCCCTTCAGGGACATGCCCAGCGGGGCGAGGTGCTGGCGGATCGCGGCGAGGGCCTGTTCGCCCTCGGCCACACTCCGGCACAGGCGGCAGACGTTGTCCGCGTACCTGTTCCAGAGTGGATGCTTCAGTGTACCCGCAGCGGGCACGTCGAGGTAGTCGTGAAAAAGGCCGTTGAGTCCGGTCGGGGAGTAGTTGTTCCCCTGCGGCATCCCGCGGGTGCGGGAGGGGTCGTCGCCGGCCAGTACCGTCCTCACGAGCCACAGCACCTTCTTCTTCTCGTCCCGCCGCGTCACCTGGGTCCGGCCGGTGACCGGCGGGGCGTTCGTCCCGATCCGGTCCAGGAGCCGGAGGTGGCAGTCCAGGACCGGGTCGAGCGGCGTTTTCTCAAAAGCACTTTTTACATCGTCGATCGCCAGCACCGAGAACCCGGTCAGTTCCATCACCTCCTCGACCGCCAGCAGCATGCCCCAGGCGTTCCGCCCATGCCGGAACCCCCACGAGCAGTCCAGGAAGATGTCCTCCCAGAACGGCGACAGTGCCTCGTACGCGGCCCTGGCCAGGACGCGGTCCAGGAGCACCGGGATCGACAGCGTCCTCGTTCGGGTGGTGCCGGGCTTGGGGATCTCGACCAGCCGGGCGGGCTGCGGCCGGTACGAGAACGTCATCACCCGCCGCGACAGGTCCGCGAGCAACTCGCCGGTCTCGCCGGGGCTCAGGTCCGGGTAGCACAGCCCGTCGATGCCCGGAGCCTGTCCGCCCTCGCGGCGAAGCTCTCGGTAGCAGTGGTACAGGTTGTCGCGGTCGGCGATCATCGCGACCGTGACCGGGAACACGGAGTCCACGGTGAGTTGCCGCCGCCGCCGTGCCCGCCGCTCGCGGTAGTGGTCTTCGGGCGTCTTCGCCGGCCTGCGGCGGCGGTTCCAGAAGTCGCTCATCATGCCCGCACCTCCGGCCGCTCGGCCAGGAAGCGGTCCAGCGGCGACAACGCAGGTTCGCCGACAATGCTCCACCCGGACGCCCGGTACGCTGCCTTCCGGTTCCCGGCGGCGGTGCGGAGTGCCGGGTGGTGGCGGTCCGCGGTGTCGATGACCAGGAGGCGGTTTTCCGTCCCGTGCGGGACGACGAGGTGGTCGTCCGGGACCGGCGGCAGCCCGCGGCCGGCGTCGGCCCGCACGAGGACGTCGATCAGCCCGACGGTCGGCAGCCCGGCGGGAGTGGCGATCACCAGCTCGGCGTCGTCGGCGCACCCGCTCCGCGTCAGCGTCAGTTTCTGTTCGGGCTTCAGGCCCGCCCGAAACAGGTCGCTTCCGCACGCAATCGGCGCGTCCGACAGGTAGTCGGCCAGGGCGAGGGCGTGTTCGACGTTGGCCGCCAGCAGTACGACGCGGCCTCCGTGCCGTCGAAGACGAACATCGGCTAGTTGCGGGAGTTGTTCCCGTACCTCTGCGGACCGGCCCGCGGCGAGCAGGCCGGCGAGTCGAGCCATCCGCCGGTTGCGGACCGGGTGCTGCCAGACGCCGGAGCGCATGAGGCGAACCGGGTCGTCGTCCTGTACCCGCGGCCCGCCCTCGACGCGGACGAACGCGGCCTCGATCCGCCGGACGACGTGGCCGTGGCGGGGGACGACAACTTCGTCGGTGCCGAAGAGGGCCGTGGCGAGCGACCGGGTGTACGGCGGCAGTTCGTGACCGACGGGCATGATCCCGTACAGGCGTGCCCGCCGGGCCTGGCGCAAGGCGTCCACAGGACTGGCCAGCTCCCCGGTGGGGAACAACTCGGCCGGGTCAAGGGCCACGAGCACGGTCCTGGATTCGATCCCGATCGCCCCGGCTCGCGCATAGCCCGCCGTTGCGACCGTCACGCGGCCCGCCATCACCGGGGCGGTGCCCGCGAACAGGGACACGTTGGGGAGAAACGCGAGCAGGCGGTCCCGGAAGTCCTTCGCGTCCCGCCGCCGGGTGGCCATCACCAGGACACGTGCCCGCCGCCAGCCGAGGGCGACCTGCGCGACCAGCCGGGCGGGATCGACGGCCGGGCCGTGGCGCACCAGCCCGCGATCCCGGCCGCTGACGAAGTCGAGCAGGTGCGCGTCGAGGGGGCCTTCGTAGTCGGCCAGCCGACCGGAGTCGGGTGCGGGCCATGCCGGCGGGCGGTCCCCTGTCAACTCCACCTGATGCCCCCGGCGTTCGAGCCAGTCAGCAAGAAGCGGCTCCAGTCCCGCGAAGGTCTGGAGTAGGCGGCGTCCGCGGCGGACGTCTTGCGTCCACACGAGCGGGTGGGGCACCGCCAGCACCCGCCCGCCGTCCGGGTCGGGTACATGCCGAACGGTTAAGAAATCTTCAGCCAGTCCCTCGACCGGCTCCAGTGAGACGTACTGCCCGTCTCGCTGGAGCACCACACGCCCCGCCTGTGGCTCCATTGACTTCTTTGCAACTCCCACACGAACCCTCGCAACTGACGCGGCGGCGTGTCCGCCCCGGCGGGGCGGTCGGGCCACGCCGCCAGCCCGTCGCCAGCCATGGGAACACGGCCGCGAACCTGCCGCGAGCGTTCCAGCGTTCCGTACTCAGTCCCGCCCAACCAACTTGGGGCGGTGCCTGGCCACCTTCGCAGAGGCCGTGTTTCGGAACGCTGGAACGCTCGCTCTCGTTTGGATGGCGGTGGTAGCGTGATCATCTGCCCGGCAACAACGCCGGGCGACGTGCAGGCGATCGGTGTCACTCAAGTCGAGGGGCTCGCCGCACACCGACAGGAGACGACAGCATGACGACGCGAATGAATCGGAACGGTACGGGGCCTCGACAGCACGCGACGCTGGCGCAGTTGCTTCCGGCCGAGTTAGACCCCAACCAGCCGGGGCCGGCACAGTTCTCGAACAAGCACCTCGAAGCCCTGGAGAAGAAGCTGCAACTCGTGCGGACCTTCACCCGTGCGGTGGCGGAGCACTTTATGACCGGCTTCTTCCTGTGGGGCAGCGGCGGGATCGGGAAGACGCACACGGTCACCCGCGAGCTGGCCGCCCTGGAGGCCAACTACAAGGTGTGGAACTCGCGGGTGACGGGCTGGGGGCTGATCAACAACCTGGAGAAGTACCCCAGCCACGTGCACCTGATCGAGGACGCGGAGAGCATGTACCGCGACCCGCGGGCGATCGGCGTCCTGCGGAGCGCGCTCGACGGCCAGCGGGGCGAGGCCGGCGGGCCGATCGAGCGGTGGGTGACGTGGAGCGGCGACAGTGCCGCGAAGAAGCCGAAGGAGGTGTTCTTCTCCGGCGGCATCATCATCCTCAGCAACTCGGAGTTGCCGTCGCACAAGCCCGAAGTGCAGGCCCTCAAGACGCGGCTCAAAACCCTCCAACTGGCCATGACCGACGAGGAGCTGCGCGCCCTGATGCGGAGCGTCAGCTCGAAGGGTTTTGTACTCAACGGGTACTCGATGACCCCGGAGCAGTGCGGCGAGGTCTGTGCGTGCGTCGAGGAGGAACTGCACGCCATGCGGTCGCCCCTGAGCATGCGTCTGCTCATCGACGGTGGGTTCCCCGCGTTCGTCCAGCACGCGATGGGGAACAGCGGTGTGCACTGGCGGGACGTCATCCGGGCGATCGTCCGCGAGCAGTCGCCCCAAGTGTTCACGCGGCCGGTGACGGTGCACAAGCCGCCGAGTCGTGCGGAACGCAAGGCGGAACACCAACAGATCGTGCGGGAGATCCTCGCGCAGGCAAAGGACTTTAAAGAGCAACTGCGGCTGTGGCGTGAGCGCACGGGCCTTGAGCAGAGCGCGTTCTACGCCCGCAAGGCCGAGGTCGAAGGAGCCTGAGACGATGTTCCGGCTTTCCGGGTTTCCGCGTTTCCGACTCACGATCCCAAAAGTCGGAAACGCGGAAACCCGGAGTTGCCCCTGCCGTGTACCGGCCGCCCAGTCCACGAACGAAGCAGCCAGGCTCACCACCCACTGTGCCTTGGCTTCGTCGCGGATTCGTCCCCAACACCCACGGTGCTCATGCCTATTGAAACTCACCAGCCCCATCCCTCATTGCTAGAGGCAACAATGACAAGTCGAGAACTGAACGCAACGGCCCTCAACGTAGGACCTGAGGTCCGCGTGGTGCCGGGGGTCGGGCGGCTGACCGTCCCCGACGATCACGCCGAACTCGTCGAACTGCTCTACCGGGCGACCCGCGACGCGACCGCGATCGGCGTCCTGTCGGACTGGCTGCGGGACCGGGGTGACGACCGGGCCGACCTGGCGGCGGACCTGGCTACCCCCGGCGTCGTCCCGGACGTCGTGCCCCGTGCGGGAGAGGAGATCCCGCTCGCGGCCGGGCGGGAGTGGTGTGCCGTCCGCCGGGTCAACGGCGTGCGGGGGCGGGTGTACCCCGGCACCCGTGGCCGCCGCGATCCGCTCGGTCACGGGCCAAGACGACGAATGGGGATGGGACCTGTCGCCTTATCGGTTGGCGTACCGCATTTCGGCGAAACGGCAAAGCAAGGAGAAGATTCGCTCGGCCCTGGACTGCTGCCGGGGGCGGTTCCTGTTTCCACTCTTCGGGCTCGACCGCTGGAAAGCGATCGCACTGCGGTCGCTGCGAGCCTCTCGCACAGTCCAGAAAGTGCCGTTGTACCTCTACTGCGCCGTGGCCCCGCCTGTCGGGGCACGCTGGCTTCGCGAACTGATGTGTTGTGACGCGGACCGCTTCCGGGCAATCATGCGGCACGATTTCATGCCCTACGTTCTCAAGAAACCAGAGTACGCGGAGTTCGCCGCAGTCGTGGACGGTGCCATCTCGACATCCGCAGATCACAGCGGCTAAAGGAATCTGCGAGGACATCGTCTCCCTTTTGAAGGCCGAGGGCGTGCCGCTGACCCCGGGGTTCGTCCAGTTGCTCCGAGATCGCCGCCACGGGTTGCGCGAGGCATGGGAGAAGGTGGTGCCCAACCGCGTCGGCCGCTGGGCCGCGGCGGGCTGGTACGACCAGCTGATGCCGCTCGCACGGGGCCGCATCTGTTGACCGCCGGGCGGGCCTTGGGATAGGCTGACCCGCTCGAAACCACCAATGAAGAACGCCGGCCGAGCTGTCTTTGGCGAGGTCGCTCGACCGGCGTTTCAGAGGAGTCAGTCGTGAGCGTACCCCATGACGGGGGTGGCGTCAAGAACGGCCACCCAAGCCCAAGACTCAAAAAGCGAATTTTGGATCGGCAGGCAGCGGTGCCTCGGGCGGTAAGCCGTGCCCCCCGGAGCCCCCGCCCGCCCCGGCCGTGGGCAACAAGCCGACCCGGCTCCCGCGGCAGTCCATCACCGTCAACACGCTGTCGGTGGACGAGGACGAGGACCGGCCCCCCGACTTCGTCCGAAGTAAGTACCAGCGAGTCGTCGGCGACGACCGACAGGGCACCTTCGCCCACGACTGGGTCGCCCTCGTCACCGGCACGAACAAGGCCGAGTATCTGGTGCTCGCCCGCATCGCGTCGTGGTTCGCCGAGTCGAAGAGCGGCAAGCCTTACGTCCGTGAGTTCTGGAATGATCGGTGGTGGCTATACAAATTTTACCGGGGCCTCGCCAAGGACGTGCGCGTGCTTACGCCCCACGAGGTGCGCTGGGCGGTCAGGTCGCTCACGAAGAAGGGCATCCTGATCACCGACTACGACCCGTCGCGGCGGAAGTTGAAGCTGTACCGCATCGACCCGGTGGTGGTCGCCGAACTGGAAGAGGCCGCCGAGCGGCGGATCGCAGAGGCGATGCGGAAGGGCCGGGACGTCGGCGGCGACGAAAACTGATCGGCGTGACAGTGCGAAATCGCACCGAGAGGGTGGCGTGGTACGCCGGGAGGGGGTGGCGTGGTACGCCAGGGGTGTGGCGTACCACGCCAGGGGGGTGGTGTGGTCCGCCAGTCCATCTAAGAGAGAATACCCAAGAGACTACAACCATGATGACCTTGAAGAGGAGAAACAGAACAGGGCTCCGGCTCCGCCGGGAGCCCGACCCAGTTCTCTCATGTCGAAGAATGAACTGCATTACCAACCCGACGGTGCGCTCGCCACGGTGCCATTCACCCGACGGCCCCCCGGTCCCCCGCTGGGGACCAGCGCAGTGCCCGGGAGCGCGCAGCCGCCAAACCGACCTCGTTCAGCACGCGACGCGGAGCATCTGCCCGACACTATCGGATCCTTCGGGCACCGACCGGCAGAGTCCTTCCCACTTACCACGATCCAAAAATCACTTTTGAGGACATACCTTGGCGACACGCAACATCACACCACCCGACCGGACGGTCGGCTTCCTGGCCTGGGTGTACCAGTTCGAGCGCGACCTGCTGGCGAAGAACTTCCCCGTCGGCGGCGACGGGTACAGGTTGCCCCCGTGCTGGCGGCCGGGCCACCCGGTCTGGCGGAAGCTCGCGACCTTCGCGCGCAACCACCGCATCGACCCGGCCCGCTACGTCCGCTGGTCGCTCGACGTCCCGCAGGTGGGCTACCCCCCGGAGGTGCCGGAGCCCAACCGCCTCTTGGAGCGCGCGCGGATGGAACGCTACGCGGCCGACCGGCCGAAGGTGCGCGGGCGCATCGCGGCGAAGTTCGCCCTGGAGAAGCGGGAGGCACGCACCATGATCCTGTGCCGACAGGGTGCGCACGGGGACGAACCCGCCGTCGCAAACCTGTTCACGGTAACGACCAGTTCCCTCGACCTGAGCCCGCTGTTCCGGTTCGCCCTGGCCCGCAGCATCGGCGGCGATCGCATGATGCGGGTGGCCGGCAAGTACGAGGACGAGGCCCTGTTCCAGTTCAGCCGCGACCCGGACGAGTACGGAGCGGCCTACGACAGCGACGACGCACTGCCGGACGGGTTCGCAGAGAAGGCGGCCCGGTTCTACGCCCAGATCATCGCGCAGCACGCCCGTGGGGTGGCGGAGGGGGTGAAGTCATGAAGTCACGCGACCAGACGTTCCAGTCCGCACTCAGCCCGACCCTCGCGCAGCATCACTTCGAGGAGGGCCGGGTGAAGATGGTCCTGGACGCGTTCGGGCTGGCCGACAAGAAGTGGGACCTGCTCGACGCCCACGAGCAGGAGTTCGGCTCCCGCCGGCTGACGTTCGCCGGGTTCCGCCAACTCTTCCCCACGTTCCCGGTCGTGCTGGACGCCCGGCACGTCGGTGGACTCGTGGATGCCGTCGAGCGGCGTGACCTGTTCCGCCGGCCCGGCAAGGTGTTCATGACCGACCTCTACCTGGAGGCGTACGCGACGCACGCGGACGAGGCCGGGGACCGCCCCGTCGCCCTGGTCCTGCCGTTCGGCAGGCTCCGCGGCGGGGTAGTTCTACACGACGGGGCGTTCCGATCCGGGAGCGACTGGTACACGTACGGGCTCGCCGACGGGCCGCCGCACCGGGTTGTTGTCGAGCCGTTCGCCCGGCTGCTCTCCCACCTGTCCGGGGGCGACTGGTCGCCGGGCTCCGAAGTTCCGGTCGCCCTGCCGGTCGCTCAACCCAGGCCGCCACTGGCGGCGGCGGTCCAGCCGTGGATGGTGCGACGCCTGGGCACCGGCCCGGCCATCGCCCTCGGCTGGTTGTACGCGGTCCTCGCGTCCGACGCGCCCCGTGACCGCAGTTGGGTCCGCCGCTCGGCGGGCGGCGGGCGGTACGTCGCCGCGTCGCAGGAGGAGATCGCGTCCGAGACGGGGCTGAGCCGCGACCAGGTCAAGAGCGGGATGCGAAGGCTCAGGCAGGAGGGGCTGATCATCTCCGACCGCGGCGACGGCGTCACGAACATCGTGATCGTGCCCCCGGATGCGGTGTGAGTTGAGGTGACGTTGCGCCGCGGTCGGCGCATCAGGCCCGGCGGGCTGCTGTTCGGGGTGGCTCGCCCGCATCCCCTTCGTCGTCGCGGAACTGGTGCCGCACGTGCCGGGCGGGGAGCCGCTCCCGCAGCTCCTCCGTCACGACCTCCTGGAGTGCGGCCACGGTGCGCCCCGCGGCCCGGACCTGCCGGGCGACGGCAACCGGCAGGTCAGCCAGAACGGCGTGCCCAGGGTTCTCCTCGCCGACGTCCACGTCGATCTCGGTCAGAAGCCGCCGCCACGCCTCGCACATGCCCTCGATCTGGATGAGTAGCCCGTTTGCGTCCTGTGGAACCCGCCGCTTCCGGCCCCCGGCCCGCCGGCTGCCGAACTTGGCCGCGATCTCCGACTCCAGCCTCGCGGTCGACCACGCCCCGCGGACCGCCGCACGCTGGAGGACGGGCCGCCGCGGCTTGGGCACCGTCAGCATCCTGACGAGGTGCGTCTTGCCGAACACCGGCAGGTCGTCGCCCTGGCCGGGCTGCACCTCGCGGATCAGGTCGCACAGCTCGCGGAGTTCGTCCGCGGTGTACCCGGCCGCCGGGTCGGCGAGTTGCCGGGCCTGCCGGGCGGCCTCTGCGCTCAGGCCGAGTTGCTCGCCGGCCACCTGCACGGTCCCCTGGTTGTATGCGTCGCGGTGCGACTGCTTGGGCGGCACCTTGCGGCCGGCGGCGTGTAGCTCCCGGATCGCACGGACGGCCTCCGCGACACGCCTGCCCCTCGCCGTACTCATCGCTTCCCCCTCGCAGGACCGTGGCTACCGGGCGTCGGACGTCAGTTGGTGGCGGCACGAGGACAGGATAGCACCCGACCGGCGGCGCGCGCCGGAGTGCATTTCGAGACCCCGGACGGTTCGCGGAGGTGAGTTCGCCCTCGGAAGGTGCTCCGTCGGTGGGGGCCGGGGGCGTTTGCAGCCGCAGAACGGCTCGTTCCCATTGCCCAACGACCCGCACGGAGGGTAGGTTTTAGCTGGAATGCACGACGGTTCGGGGCACGGCCGGAGCACGGCCGGCACGCGTGTGCACTACTCGTGCGATAGCTCGCACCGGCGACCCGGCCCGGTCGCCCCTCGCCCCAGGACTCCCCCTGGCGGTTCGAGCGGGTAACGCCAGGTATCAGCCCCGTGACCAAGCAGAGTACAAGAACTCGACAACCCCAGACCTCGAGGCAGACATGGACGTCATCGACGCCGGCACCTTCCCCCGCTACCCGGTCGCCTTCGAGGCCCTCGCCGGCATGTCGCCCGCCGCGTTTTCCGCACTTGTCGCGGAGGTCCGGCTCGCCCTCGACGACGCCGAGGAGGCCCGTCTGGACCGCCCCGACCGGCGGCGGGCTCCCGGGGGCGGGCGAAGGCCGCGGCTCCGCGTCGCCGACCGCCTCCTCCTCACCCTCATCAAGGCCCGGTTCCGGGCCGGGCCGGAGGTCGGGCTGATGTTCGGCGTCGGCACGGACACGACGAGACGCACCACGCGGCGGGTGCTGCCGCTCCTCCTGGCCTCGTCGGCGGGCGGCGTGGCGGTCGCGCTCGCACCCCGCGAGCGGCGGGAGCGGTTCCTGCGGGCCGTCCGGTGCCTCCCGAACGACGGCGGGACGGTGCAGTTGCTCGGCCGGGCGTGCGGCCTCTACATTGGCGTAGACGGCCGCGTGCACCCCCACAACCGGGTGACCGCCGCGTAGGTGTTGCGGGATGTGGAGTGACCCGCGGCCGTGAACCCGCGGCGGCCGGGACGTGTCCGACCCGTCTCCCGCCGTCCCACCGCCCTGGAGCCGACATGACCGATGCGTTCGCGGTCGAGTGGGTCGCGGCCTGGAACCGCCACGACCTCGACGCCGTCCTGACGCACGACGCCGACGACGTGGTGTTCACGCCCCCGTTCGGGGTGCGGCCGACCGGCGACGGGACGGTTCGCGGGACGGACGCCTTGCGGGACTACTTCGCCGCCGCCCTGAGCAAGTTCCCCGACTCGCACTTCCGCCTGCGGCACGCCCTCTCGGGCGTCAACAGCCTGGTCCTCGTGTACGACAGCGTCGAGGACCTGCCGGCCGCCGAGGCGTTCGAGTTCGACGCGCGTGGGAAGGTCGGTCGGGTGAACGGCCACTACGCTTGGACTGTCGCGGAGGCCCGCCCGTGACCCGCCTGCTGACCGGCATCCTGGTGTTCCCCGAGGTCGAGGTGCTCGACTTCTGCGGGCCGTTCGAGGTGTTCGCCGCCGTTCGGCGGGACGAGGCCCGGCGACGGGAGGGGCCATCGCCGTTTGATGTGCGGGTGATTGCCGAGGCCGCCGGGCCGGTGCCCGCATCCGGCGGGCTGCGGGTGCTGCCGGACCACGCGCTCGACGACTGTCCGCCGCTCGACCTGCTGGTGGTGCCCGGCGGGTGGGGAACCCGCCGGGAGGTGGACAACCCGCGGCTGATCGACTGGGTCCGCCGGCAGGCGGCCGGGGCGAGGCTGACGGCATCGGTCTGCACCGGGTCGTTCCTGCTCGGGGCGGCCGGGGTGCTCGACGGGAAGCGGGCGACGACCCACTGGAAGTCGCTCGACCGGATGCGGGCGGCGTTCCCCGGCGTGGCGGTCGAGGGCCGGCTGCACGTCGTGCGGGACGGGGCGGTGTGGACCTCGGCCGGGATCGCGGCCGGGATCGACCTGGCGTTGCGAGTGGTGGCCGAGGTCTGCGGGGAGGCGGTCGCACGGGCGACCGCGCCCCACATGGAGTACCCGTACCCGGAGGGGAACGACCGCCGGGTGCCGACCTGAGGGCCGGACGCGACGCGGTGCCAACCCGGCCACGTCTGCTGGCGGCGGTACTCGGTGGAACCCCGACCCGGAAGCGTAAACCTCGACCCGACCGTTTCGGTTTCCGACATTCCGCCATTCCGGTGATTGGCCCTGAAATTACGCCATAGCAATAATTTTCTTGTGTAGGTACAGCGGCTGGGGAGGCCCTGGGGCTGGTTTTCGCGATGATGCCACGGAAGGTCGCATCGGGATGGCGATTGGCCCTCCTGGAGCCTCCTAGGGGCCTCAAATCGCCCTCCGGCAGACGGTGCGATCCCGGCCCCCGGACCTCCCGGTGTTCCGAGGGCACTCTCCAAAACCACTTTTGAGTTTGGGCCCGATCCCGCGTGCCGTTCCTTCCCGGCCGTTGATGACCGCTCGGACAGTTAAGGCGATCTTCCCCTCCAGACTCTGCACGACCAGTTCGCCCTTCGCCCTGTGCGTCGGGATCTCCTTGCCGGCCAGAACCACCATGCGGACCACGGTGACGGCCTCGGTCTTCACCAGGGTCCGCGTCGGGGTCGTCGCAGTCCCGCAGGACCCTCATGCGGACCGACGTTCTCCGCACCGAGCCCCTCTGGCAAAGTGAAGGCTGCTTGCTTTTGCCGCACGCGTTCCTATGATTCCAGCTTCCCAACTCGCGTCTCGGACACTCCGGCGACATGGCCCTCGACATCCTGACAACTGCTGATCGACTCGTTAGCGCACGACCCCTGCCGGATCGCAGCCGCACCACATCCCCCGTGATCTCGTCGTTCCCGGCTCTGGACCGCCACTCGGCCGTCTCTCCACCCTAACCGTTGATGCCCGGTTCGCCCGGATGCGTGGCTGACGACTCCGTCGTCGTCCCCGGTTCGTTGTCGTCGGGTTTGCGCACCGGGCGGGTCGGCACGAGCACCCCGTCGTTCGTTTTGCCGCCGCCGGCAGAGCGTTCGTGTCGCTTTCCCCGCGGGCCTTCGCGGGGCAACGTATTCACCCGGTCCACCCACCCATCGTCCCCGCGGTCCGACCGCGACGGGACGTTCCGCGTGCTGCCTTCGGCGGGGTTTCCGATGCGATCGACCAGTGATGCCGGTGGGGACTGTCAACGAGGCGGTGGGGAGGAGGGACCGCCCGGCACCCTCGACCCGACCGTGCGGGACGAGGGGTCGCGGCGGCGGACGTTCGCCATCATCTCCCACCCGGACGCGGGCAAGACCACGCTCACCGAGAAGTTCCTGCTCTACGCCGGCCAGATCGACGTGGCCGGGGCCGTCCGCGGGCGAAAGACCCAGCGGGCGGTGGCGTCCGACTGGATGGACCTGGAGCGGGAGCGGGGCATCTCCATCTCCTCGACCGCCCTGAGCTTCCCCTACCAGGGCCGCGTCGTCAACTTGCTCGACACGCCCGGCCACCAGGACTTCAGCGAGGACACCTACCGGACCCTCGCCGCCGCCGACAGTGCCGTCATGGTGATCGACGCGGCCAAGGGGATCGAGACGCAGACCAGGAAGCTGTTCAAGGTGTGCTCGGTCCGGGGGGTCCCGATCCTGACCTTCATCAACAAGATGGACCGGCTGGGCCGCGACCCGATGAGCCTGCTGAGCGAGATCGAGCAGGTGCTGGGCATCGACGCGGTGCCGATGAACTGGCCGCTCGGCCTGGGGGACGAGTTCCGTGGCGTGTACGACCGGGGCCGCCGGTCGGCCCTGCTGTTCCGGCCCGCGGGCCACGGCTCCACGCAGGTGCCGACCGACGAACTCGACCTCGCCGCCGCCCTGGACGGCGGCCCGCCCGTGACGGCCCACCGCGTCCGACAGGAACTCGAACTCCTCGACGGGGCCGGCGTGCCGTTCGACCGCGAGCGGTTCCTCGCGGGCCGGATGACCCCGGTGTTCTTCGGCAGCGCGATGACCAACTTCGGCGTCGGGCCGTTCCTCGACGCGTTCCTGCGGCTGGCCCCGCCGCCCGGCCCGCGGAAGAGCGACCGGGGGCTGGTCCCGCCCGACCGCCGGGCGTTCGCCGGGCAGGTGTTCAAGATCCAGGCGAACCTGAACCCCCGGCACCGGGACCGGGTGGCGTTCGTGCGGGTGTGCTGCGGGCGGTTCGACCCGGAGGCCGACCTGACGCTGGCCCGCACGGGCGGCAAGTTCCGCATCAAGGGGTCGCACCGGCTGTTCGCCCGGGAGCGGGAGGCGATGGAGGAGGCGTACCCCGGCGACATCATCGGCCTGACCGACACCGGGGGGCTGCGGCTGGGCGACACACTCTGCGCGGGGCCGACGTGCCACTTCGAGGCGTTGCCGCAGTTCAGCCCGGAGTGCTTCGCCGCCGCTCGGTGCCCGGACACCGGGCGGCGGAAGCAGTTCACGGACGGCCTCCGGCAGTTGGCCGACGAGGGCGTGGTTCAGGTCTTCACCGACCGCGAGGCCGTCCGTGAACTCATCCTCGCCGCCGTGGGGGAGCTCCAGTTCGACGTGGTGAAGTTCCGGTTGGAGTCGGAGTACGGCGTCCGGGCCGAGATCGCCCCGCTCCCGTACCGGGCCGGGGCGTGGGTCGCGGCGTCCGCGGACGCCCTCGCGGTCCACGGCCTCGTCCGCAACATGAAGGTCGCGTTCGACCACCTGGGACGGGCCGTGGTGCTGGCCGAAGACCCTTTCAGCATCCGCTACCTGCAAAAACAGGAGCCGGGTCTCGGCCTCCTTTCGTTCGCGGACAACCTGTTCGCCCCCTCGGAGTGAGGGGCGAACCGACCCCGCACCGCGTTGAAGGGGCCCCTCGTTCGCCGCCCGCTGTTTCTGTTGTTCGCCATGGAGGTGGTTCGTGAAGGATCGCATCGGGTCGTGGTTTCCCAACGCCCAACTGGAGGTTCTGACCGGCCTCACGGTGGCCCTGGCCCTGGTCCCCGAGGCCATCGCGTTCGCGTTCGTCGCCAAAGTGGACCCGCTCGTGGGGCTGTTCGCGGCGGTCATCGTGTGCCTCACCACGTCCGTGCTGGGCGGGCGGCCGGGGATGATCTCCGGGGCCACCGGGGCGATGGCCGTCGTCATGACCGGCCTGGTCGTGCAGCACGGCGTCCACCACCTGTTCGCGGCGGTGATCCTGGCCGGGGTGTTCCAACTGGCGTTCGGCGTCATGCGGTGGGGCAAGTTCGTCCACCTGATCCCGCTGCCGGTGACGTTCGGGTTCGTCAACGGGCTGGCCCTGGTGATCGGCACGGCCCAACTCGAACAGTTCCGCACCGCCACCCCGGACGGCGGCAGTCAGTGGGTGCAGGGGCCGACCCTGTGGACGATGCTCGGGATCGTCGCGGGCGTGATGGCGGTGATGCACCTCCTGCCCAAGCTGACGAAAGCCGTCCCCGCCGGTCTGGTCGGGATCGCCGGGGCCACGCTCGCGGTCTGGGCGTTCGGGCTGGAAACCCGCGTCGTGGGCGACATCGCCCGGATCGCCGGCACCCTGCCCGCCCCGGCCCTGCCGGCCGTCCCGTGGGGCCTGGAGACGCTGAGGGTCGTCCTCCCGTACAGCGGCATCCTCGCCGCCATCGGGCTGATCGAGACGCTGATGACCCTCAACCTGATCGACGAGATGACCGAGACCCGGAGCCACCCGAACCGCGAGTGCGTGGCCCAGGGGGTCGCCAACGTCGCCGCCGGGTTGTGCGGCACGATGGGCGGGTGCGCGATGATCGGGCAGAGCATGATCAACATCAACTCCGGGGCGAGGCACCGGCTGTCCGGGGTCGCCGCGGCCCTGTTCCTGGCCGGGTTCATCCTCTTCGGGGCGGCCGTGATCGAACGCATCCCCCTGGCCGCACTGGTCGGGGTCATGTTCATGGTCGTGATCGGCACGTTCGAGTGGGCGACGTTCCGCACCCTGCGGCGGGTGCCGCGGTCGGACGCCTTCGTGATCCTGTTCGTGACCGTGGTGACGCTGGTGTCCGACCTGGCGGTCGCGGTCGTCCTCGGCGTCGTCGTGTCGGCCCTGGTGTTCGCGTGGGAGTCGGCCAAGAAGATCGAGGTAGAAGTGAAGGACCACGCGGACGGCAGCCGCGAGTACGACCTGCACGGGGCGTTGTTCTTCGCCAGCACGAACCGCTTCCGCAAGCTGTTCGACCCGGCCGGCGACCCGCAGGAGGTCGTCATCGACTTCGCGGACAGCCGGGTGTTCGACCACTCCGGCATCGAGGCCGTCCAGTGGGTGGCCGAGAGCTACCGGAAGCACGGCAAGAGCCTGCACCTGCGGCACCTGAGCGAGGACTGCCGGAAGCTCCTGCACGACGCCCGGGACATGGTGGAGGTGAACATCCACGAGGACCCGAAGTACAAGGTGGCCGACGACGAACTCGACTGACCCGGTGACGTCTGCCTGCTGCTTCGAGGGGCCGGCGACCTGCGTTCTCAGTCGGCCGGGTGCGATGGGGATACGCGACATGGCTGCGGGCGGTTCCAAACCGGTGATTTTCGCGGCCATCGCTGGTAACTTGGCGGTGGCGGTGGCGAAGTTTGTCGCGGCGTTCGTTACGGGCAGTGCAGCGATGATCTCGGAAGGCGTCCACTCACTCGTCGACACCGGAAACGGCTTGCTCCTCCTCTGGGGTGTCCGACAGGCGGCGAAGCCGCCCGACGACCGGCACCCGTTCGGGCGGGGCAAGGAACTGTACTTCTGGACGCTCATCGTGGCCGTGCTGATCTTCGCACTCGGCGGCGGCATTTCGATCTACGAGGGCATCAAGCACGTCCGACGCCCGGACCAGCAGACCAACTCGACCGTGAACGACGCCGTCCTGGGGTTCGCATTTCTCTTCGAGGGGGCCGCGTGGGTCGTCGCGTTCCGGGCGTTCCAGGAGCGCAAGGGGCGGAGGTCGTTCATCCAGGTCGTCCGCGAGGGCAAAGACCCGACCACCTTCACGGTCCTGTTCGAGGACAATCGACCGGATGGACAAGGCGATCCGAGCGGCCCACCCTGACGTCCGGCACCTCTTCGTGGAAGCCCAGTCCATCGCCGCCAAGGCCGATCAACACAGTTCCGGAGGGTAACAACTGATGTTCGGGATCGAACTGCTGGTCATGGCGGTGATGGTTCTCTTCAACAGCGTCTTCGCCGCGTTCGAGATCGCCCTGGCCTCCGTCACACTCGCCCGGCTCCACGTCCTCGTGGGAGAGGGCCGGAACGGGGCGAAGGCAGCGGCGTACATGAAGGAGAACATGGAGGGCAGCCTGGCCGGTGTGCAACTCGGGATCACCCTGGTCGGGGCCGTCGCGGCGGCGACCGGCGGGGCCGGGGCGGAAGAGCAACTGGCCCCGACGTACCAGCAGTGGCTCGGGGTGTCGGCGGGCGTGGCCGAGGTCATCGCCATCGCCACGGTCGTTCTGCCGCTGACGGTCGCAACCATCATCTTCGGGGAGTTGATTCCAAAAGTCTTCGCACTGCGGAACAAGGAGTGGGTCTGCCTGAAACTGTCGCCCCCGATGAAGTGGTTCGTGTCCCTGGTCCGGCCGGTCGTCTGGTGCCTCGAAACGACCGTCAGCACGCTGATGTCCTGGGTCGAGCGGCGACTCCAGGGGCGGATCGCCGGGCTGGAGAAGTCCGAGGGGGCGGAACTGCAAGAACTGCGTGCCAGTGCGGCCATCGCCCGGACCTCCCGCATGATCGGCACCCAGGAGGAGAAGATCATCCTGGGTGCCGCCGGGCTGTCCTCCCGCCCGGTGCGGGAGGTCATGCTCCCGGCGGGCGAGATCAGTGTGCTGGACGCGAACGCCCCCGTTGCCGAGTGCCTGATCGCCGCCCACCTCGACATGCACACCCGGTTCCCGCTGACCGAGCGGAAAGGCGACCCACAGAGCATCGTGGGGTACGTCAACTTCAAGGACATCGTGGCCCACATGCGGTTGGCCCCGCACAGCCCGACCGTGAGGGCGATCTCGCGGGCGATCCCGAGTTTCCCCGACGACACGCCCGTGTCCCGCTGTCTGGAGCGACTGATCCGCGATCACGTCCACATCGCCCTGATCCGCGACCGGCAGAACGCGGTCATCGGAATGGTGACGCTTGAGGACCTGCTCGAAGAACTGGTCGGAGAGATCGAGGACGAGTACGACCACCTGCCCGTCCACGCCGTCATCAGCGGGCGGGGCTGGGTGGTCGGTGGCGGCATTTCGCCGGATACGCTCCGCGGGGCGACCGGGATCGAGTTGCCCGTCGCGGACGGGCAGGAGCCGCTGCGGCACCTGAGTGACTGGGTTGGCAGGCAACGGACACAGCCGTTACGGGGCGGCGAGGTCATCGAGAAGGACGGAATACGGGTCGTGGTCCGCAAGGTGCGACGGCACAAGGTTCTGGAAGCCCAAATCGAGAAACGATCCCGCTGACGGTTCCCTGGCCGGGAGCCGCACCGTGGCCGCCCCGCTCGTGGTCGTCGACGCGTACGAGCACGCGTTCTCCGTCGACTACCGGAACAACAGGGCCGAGTACGTCGAGACGTTCCTCACGTTCGCCGACTGGGCCGAGGCCGAGAAGCGGTACCGGGCGGTGGTCAAGGGCTGACCGTGTGGCCGGGCGTCGATCGGCGTCACTTGGCCCCCGCCGCGACGGTGCAGACGACGCGGAACCCGATGTTGTCGCCCTTGGTGCCGGGCGAGCCGGGGTCGTGGGCGACGGCGGTGCAGTGGAACGCCCCCGACCGCCACGACCCGCCCCGCATCACCGGGTCGCGGGCCTCGCCCGTGGCCTCGTCGGTGCGGCGGTCGCCGCACCACTCCCACACGTTTCCCAGCGTGTCGTGCAGGCCCCACGCGTTGGGCGGCAACTTGCCCACGGGCTGTCGCCCGCGGCCCTTCGCCTCATTCTTCGGGTTGGGCGTGTAGGTGGCGTTGAACCACGAGAACTTCGCCTGCTCCTTGTCCGTCTCGCCGAAGTGGCGGGACGTGGAAGTACCGGCCCGTGCCGCCCACTCCCACTGGGCTTCGGTGGGGAGCGCGTACATGCGCCCCGCCTTCTTCTCGTCGTCCTGGGCCGACAGCCACGCGCAGAACGCCCTCGCGTCGTCCCAGCTCACCATCGCGGCCGGGCGATCGTCCTCGTTGAACTCGTCGTCGGCCCCCTCGACGTTGTGCCCCGCCTTGAACTTCCGGTACTGGCCGAGCGTGACCTCGGTGACGCCCGCGTGGAACGGCTTCGCCAGCGTGACGCGGTACGTGCTGCCGTTCGGCCCCATCTCGAAGTTGCCCGGCGGGACCAGCACCAGCTTCATCCCGACGGAGTTGGTCACCTCCCTCGGCAGCCCGGCCGCCTTCGCGTAGTCGTCCCGGAACGTCTTCGCCTGCTCCTCGCCGAACGGAAACCGCGGGGCCTGGGGCAGCTTCGGCTTGTCGTCGGCCGGGGCAACGCTCGCCGGGACGAAACACGTCGCGAGTGCCGCGCAAGCCGGAACGACGTACGCGACCCAGCGGCCTGGGGACGGCATGACGGCGACTCCGGTGCGAGGGCGAGTGGAAGTGAGACAGTTTACGGTCGGACGGAACGCCGCACACGCAACCTCTGGGTGTTGGCGTGTACGCCTCGCCCCCGCCCGGCCGTGTCGGATGGACGTGGCGTCGACGTCCCGTGCCGGCAGGTGTGGTCATGGTCGAGAACGAGCCGTTCGCTCCCCGACGCGAACTCGGTCGGACCGGGTTCGTCGCAACCGCCCTGGGCATCGGCGACCTGGCCGACCGCGGCGTGCCGATCGAGACGTGCGTGGCCAAGGAACGCCGGGCCATCGACGCCGGGTTGAACGTGATCGACACGGCCCCGAATTACGAGGACGGGTACTCCGAGGAAATCGTCGGCCGGACGGTCCGGGAACGGCCGCGGGACTCGGTGTTCGTGATCGACAAGGTCGACCACCACGACCGGCCGGTCGGCCCGCAGATCGACGCTTCCCTCGCCCGGCTCGGACTCGGCCACGCCGACCTGTTCGTGTTCCACGGGCTGTCCGCGATGGACGCGTTCGACCGCCTGAGCGGGCCGGGCGGCGGGTTCGACCAACTGGCCGACGCGGTGCGGGCCGGGAGGTGCCGGTTCCGCGGGGTCTCGTCGCACAGCCCGGAGGTCCTGCGTGCGGCCCTCGACGCGGGCGTGTGCGACGTGGTCCTGTTCCCGGTCGGGCCGTTCGTGGACACGCGGTACGTGACCGAGGTCTTGCCGCTGGCGAAGTCGCTCGGCGTCGGGACGGTGTGCTTCAAGGCGTTCGGTGCCGGCAAGTTGGTGGGCGACACCAGCGGGTACAACCAGCCGCTCAAGGCCCGGCCGCGGGGCAAGCCGTCGAGCGGCGGGTCCGACGAGAGCGAGGCCGCCCTGCCGCGGCTGTTCCGGTCGTTCGAGCAGGCCGATCAGGGGCTGGCCCGGACGAAGGGCGGGCTCGGTCTGGGGTGGCGGTGGCCCGGGGGCTGGTCGAACTGCACGGCGGCACCGTTGACGGGCGACGGTCCCGCCCGCTGGAGCGTGCTCGCCGGGCATTCTCTGGCGTCGGGGCGTCGAATGGTGATAATGTTACCGTTCCCGGCCGAAACGCCGCAGGTTGGAGCGTGCGGCCGGGCCAATGAGGAAGCCCGATGCCGGAGTTCAACCCACTGCGACGGGGCGGGGACGCGGACGCGGCCCACGAGGGCGAGGAGCGGTTCCGGGCCACGTTCGAGCAGGCGGCGGTCGGGATCGCCCACGTCCGCCCGGACGGGCGGTGGCTGCGGGTCAACCGGAAGCTGTGCGACATCCTGGGCTACGGCCACGACGAGTTGCTGGGCCTGACCTTCCAGGACATCACCCACCCCGCCGACCTCGCCGCCGACCTCGCCCACGTCGAGCGGCTCCTGGCCGGCGACATCCCGACCTACGCGATGGAGAAGCGGTACGTCCGCAAGGACCGGTCGCCCGTCTGGGTCAACCTGACCGTCTCGCTCGCCCGCACGCCCCGGGGCCGGCCGGACTACTTCATCTCGGTCGTGGAGGACATCTCCCCCAGGAAGGACGCCGAGGAGCAGGCCCGCACGCTGGCCGACGCGATCCCGCACCTGTGCTGGACGGCCGACCCGGACGGCCACATCGTGTGGTACAACCGCCGCTGGGTCGAGTACACCGGCCGGGGGCACGAGCAGATGAAGGGGCTCCGGTGGGTGCCCGTGCTCGACGCCGCCGTGCAGCCGAGGGTGCTGGACCGGTGGCTGGGGTGCATCGCCACCGGCCGGCCGTTCGACATGGAGTTCCCGATCCGGGGCCGGGACGGCGAGTTCCGCCACTTCCTCACCCGGGCCGAGCCGGTCCGGGACGGCGGCGGGCGGGTCGTCCGGTGGTTCGGGACGGGCACGGACATCACGGCCCGGGTCCGGGCCGAGCAGGCGTTGGGGGAGGCCGACCGCCGCAAGGACGAGTTCCTGGCGACCCTGGCCCACGAGTTGAGGAACCCGCTCGCCCCGATCCGCAACGCCCTGCAGATCCTCCGGCTCTCCCCCGCCCGGGACGTGCAGGACCGGGTACACGCCCTCATGCACCGGCAACTGGATCAGGTGGTGCGGCTGGTCGATGACCTGCTGGACGTGAGCCGCATCTCGACCGGCAAGCTCGAACTCCGCACGGAGCGGGTGCCGCTGCGGGCGGTCCTCGACCGGGCGATGGAGGCGAGCGGCCCGCTGATCGACCAGATGGGCCACGAGCTGACCGTGTCCGCCCCGGGCCAGACGCTCACGGTCGATGCCGACCCGGCCCGGCTGGGGCAGGTGTTCTGCAACCTGCTCAACAACGCCGCCAAGTACATGGACCGGGGCGGTCGCATCTGGCTGGCCGTCGAGCGGCAGGGGAGCGACGCGGTGGTGTCGGTCCGGGACGCCGGGGTCGGGATCGCCGCCGACCAGCTGCCCCACATCTTCCAGATGTTCTCGCAGGTCGAGGGTTCGCTGGACAAGTCACAGGGCGGGCTGGGGATCGGGCTGACGCTGGTCAAGCGGCTGGTCGAGATGCACGGCGGGCGGATCGAGGCCCGCAGCGACGGGCCGGGCCGGGGGTCGGAGTTCGTCGTGCGGCTGCCGGTCGTCGTGGAGGCGTCCGGGCCGCTGGCCCCCGTGGGGCCGGAGCCGCCCGCCCCCCGGTCGTCGCTCCGCATCCTGGTCGTGGACGACAACCGGGACGCCGCCGAGAGCGTGGGGATGCTCCTGCGGATCATGGGCAACGACATCCGCACGGCCCACGACGGGCAGGCCGGGGTGGACCTGGCCGGGGTGTTCCGGCCGGACGTGGTGCTCCTGGACATCGGGCTGCCGCGGTTGAACGGGTACGAGGCGTGCCGCCGCATCCGGGGGCAGCCGTGGGGGGCGGGGGTCGTGCTCATCGCGGTGACGGGCTGGGGGCAGGAGGGCGACCGCCGCCGGTCGCACGAGGCCGGGTTCGACCACCACATGGTCAAGCCGGTGGACCCGCACACCCTGATGAAGCTGCTGGAGGGACTGTCGGCGGCGAAGAAGTGACGGCCACCGGGGCTGGCGAGGAGCGAACTCTTACCGGAGGAGTGCCGGCATGACGCCGATGGCGGCCGTGATCCCGGACGTGATCTGCCCGCGGTGCTGGATCGGCAAGCGGCGGCTGGAGAAGGCGGTCGCGGCTGTCGCCGGGAAGCACGATGTCGTCGTCCGGTGTCACCCGTTCCAGTTGAACCCGCACATGCCCCCGCGAGGGGATCGCGCGGCGGGCGTACCGGACCGCCAAGTTCGGAAGCCAGGAGCGGTCGCTCGAACTCGACGCCAAGCTGGTGGCGGTCGGGGCCGGCGAGGGCATCACCTTCGCCTTCGACAAGATCGAGCGGACGCCGAACCCCTCGACGCCCACCGGCTGATCCGGCTGGCCGGGGTCGCCGTCGGGGACGAGGTGGTCCCGGCCGCGCACGTGGTCCTGGCGACCGCCCTGTGGCCGGCCCAGGAACCGATCCGGGCCGCCCTCCCGGGCCACCCGTGGTTCGCCCCGATGCTGTCGCTGGAGACGCCGTCCGCGGTGACCCTCCAACTGGAGTTGGACGGCCCGGCCCTGCCGGCGGACCGGACGAACTTCTCGCCCACCGCGGCGTGATGCTTCGCCGAGCAGTCGCGGACGACGTTCACCCACGCCCCGGGGCGGCTGTCGGTCATTCTCTACCCGCCCGGCGAGTTCCTCCGCATGGAGGACGGGAAGATCCTGGAGCGGGCGGCGGTGGAACTCGACCGGATCGGGGTCCGGCTGGCCGGGCGGGTGCGGGCGTACCGGGCGGTCCGCCACCCGCACGACTTCTACGCCCTGCGGCCGGGGTCGGAGGCCCTGCGGCCGACCCCGGCGACGCCGGTGCCGGGGGTGTCCCTGGCCGGGGACTACACGAAGCAGCCGTGGGTGGCCAGCATGGAGGGGGCGGTCGTGTCCGGCGAGCGGGCGGCCGCGTCGGCACTGGCGGCCCACGCCCGCCCCTGACCCGGGCACGTCTCGCCGGGCGGCCTGCGGCCCGGTCCGAACTCGGCGTCACTCACCTTCGCCTCGGACGGGACGGTCGTGACCGAACGTGAATGATTCGCCCCCATCGGGAACTCGGCCGCACCGGGTTCGTCGCCCCCGCTCCCGGCATCGGCGACCTGGCCGACCGAGCGGTGCCGGCCGAGACGTGCGTGGCAACGGCCCGCCGGGCACTCGACGCCGGGCTGAACGTGATCGACACGACCCCTGTCAGTCGGTCCGCAGATCGGCGGCTCGCCCGCCTCGGCCACGCCGACGCGTTCGTGTTTCACGGCCTGTCGTCGCTCGCAGTGTTCAGGGCCTCCTCGCCGGACCCGGCGTTGACGAGGTCGAGGCCCGGGTCGCCCAGGACCGCCCCCAGGGCGAGGAGGTTGGACGGGTGGTCGTCCACCAGTAGGACGCCCGCCCGCGGCCCGGCCGGGCCGCCGGTCACGGGCGGGGGTAGGGCTTACGCACTATGCGTGGAGAGTCCTTGGAGTACTT